>NZ_JBFBAY010000001.1:1100202-1202103 GCF_040682415.1 Micromonospora sp. NPDC051196 | reverse complement strand
GCACCCGCCCCCCGCCTCCGTTTTCGGGGGCCCACCGCCACCCGGCGGGCTCTTATCGTACATCTGTCGTCGACCGCCCCCCGGCGTGCCGTGACCAAACTTCTTGATCAGCCGGGGCCAGAGCGGGGCGAGCGCGGGGGCTAGGGCGGAGGGCTAGAGCGGGGTGGGGTGAGGGTGAAGGTGGCTAGGAGGGGGTGGTGATCGGAGGCCTGGTGGGTGTCGGGGGTGCGGAGCACCTGGACCGCAGTCAACCGGGTGGCGAGAGCGGGGGTGGCGAGTAGGTAGTCCAGGCGCATGTCGGAGAACTCGGCGCCGCCGTAGCCGGTGGGCACGGTGGGACCAGCGCTCGCACCCAGGTCGACCAGGCCGGCGGCGAGCAGCCGGGCCACCGCACGGGTGTCCGGCGTTCGACCGTCCCGGCGCAGGTGCCGGCGACGGTACGCCACCGGCAGCCGGGCGATCTGCTCGGCGTGCTCGGCGTACGGGTCGAGGGTGTTCAGGTCACCGGCGAGCAGCGCCAGGCCGGCGCGGGCCCGGCGCAGCGCGGCGGCCGCCCACCCGGCCTCGACCAGGCGGCGTCGGCCGGAGTACGGGTAGAAGTGGGTGCCCAGCACGGTCAGCGGGCCGACGTCGGTGCCAATCGTCACCCGTTGAGCGCCGTGGTGGAACGGACGGCGGACCGGCGCGGCGGCCAGCACCGGCCAGGCGGGCCGGACCAGCACCGCGACCGGCTGTCCGAACCAACTGCCCGCCACGTAGGGCCGCAGGCCCAGCCGGGCCGCGAAGGCCGTCACGTCCAACCCACGCAACTCCTCAAGGGCGAGCACGTCGGGGCACGCATCGGCGACCACCCGTGCCAGCGCGTCGCGTCGATCCGGGCCACCAGAATCCCGACCGCCGTTGCGGATGTTCCAGGTGACCACGCGCAGCACGGCGACTCAGCCCGACCGGCCGGCCTTGGCCAACTCGTCGTCGAGGGTGTCGACCTCCTCCGACTCGATCGTCGGCTGGTTGCCCTCGTGGACGTCCTCGTTGGGGCGCAGCACCCAGTACAGCAGCCCGATCCAGCAGCTGGTGAGCAGGATGGCGCCCATGAAGTCGGTCGGATGGTGCATGCCCCGGTACATCCGGGAGACGGCCACCCCGACCGGCATCACCACCGCGAGCGCCACGAACATCCACCGCCACCACCGGTCGGTACGGGGGAAGACGATGACCGCGATGGCGACCCACAGGCACAGCGTGGCCGCGATGTGACCGGACGGGAAGGACGACGTCGGCATCGGGCCGTCCAGGTTCTCCACCGGCGGACGCGGGCGGTCCACCGCGGCGGCGGTGGCGAGGAACAGGGTCAGCTCGCCGAACATCACCAGCGCCACGAACAGCACCGGCCGCCAGCGCCGCCAGACGGCCAGCACCAGCGGACAGAAGACCATCGAGACGAGCAGGATGGCGTGGGTGTCGCCGACCTTGCTCCACCACCAGCTCAGGTCGTTCAACGCAGGAGTGTGCCGCTGCGCGAACCAGGTCGGCACCACCTCGTCCCAGGTGGCGAGGAAGGTGCCCTTGGCGTGGTAGCTGACGAACATGCCGAAGGCGTACAGCGCGCCGAAGACCAGCACCCAACCGACGATGATCTCGGCGATGCCGGCGCGGGCGTGCGGTAGCAACTTCTGCTCGTCCGGCGCCGGTGCCACCTCGTGCGCCGCCTCCGGTTCCAGCCCCTCGGTCAGCGACGTGGTGGGCCGGCCCCGCTCCACCCGCCACAGTTGGAAGGCGTACGCGGTGACGCCGAGCCAGGCCGCGCCGAGCAGCCACGCACCGATCACGTCGGAGAGGAAATGCACGCCGAGCGCGACCCGGGTGAAACCGATCAGGAAGACCACGACGCCGACCAGGCCCATCGCCGGTCGGCGCCAGCGTGGAGCCATCGCCGGCAGGAAGACCAGCAGCAGCGCACCGTAGGCCACCATCGACCCGAGCGCGTGTCCGCTGGGGAAGCTCTGGCCGGCGTACGTGCCGATCGGCGTCGCCACCTCCGGACGCAGCCGGTCCACCAGGGTCTTGAGGGTGGGGTCGAGGATCAGCGCGCCAGCACCGGTGACGATCACGAAGACCGCGAGCCGGCCCTGCCGCCGGATCAGCAACCCCACCACAGCGACGGTGACCAGCCAGACGATGACCGGTCGGCCGCCGAGGTCGGTGATCGCGTTGAGCACCGTGACCAGCGGGCCGATCGGCGAGACCTGGGCGTTGAGCCACTGCGCCACGCCGTGGTCGACGTCGTACAGCGGGGACCATCGCACGCGGACCAGCACCAGCACCAACCCGAAGCCGACCCCGGCACCGAGTACGAGCACCAGGCCGGCGAGCGTACGTTCGGTGAAGTGCCCGAGGGGTCGACGCAGTACGTCCCTGACCGCGCCCACGGCAGCCTCCTTCGCCTCTGGCGTGCCGCTGTACCCGGTCGATGTGTCACGTACACCCGCGCGTCGGCGTGTCGACGCGTTCGGGTGACCGGGCGGTCGTCCCGCCGGTGTCGAGCAGGCCGCCGCGTTGCGCCTCCGGCTGCCACCGGTCCGGCTGGGCGGGTTCCGGTACGCCGATGCGCACCGCCTCCAACTGGGCCGCGAAGGCGAGACCACCGAACAGCGCCATGCCGGTGAGGTTGGCCCACAGCAGCAGCGCCATCATCCCGGTCAGCGCGCCGTAGGTCTGCCCGAAGTCCCCGCTGAACCGGACGTACCCGGCGAGCAGCAGGCTGGCCAGCCACCACAGCACGGTGGCGATACCGGCGCCGAAGAACAGCCAGGACAGGCCCGGTTGGTGGCGGCGGGGTGCGTGCCGGAACAGCACCGCGACGGCCAGCACGGTCAGCCCGAGGCTGAGCGGCCAACGGACCGCGTCCCAGCCGGCGCTGGCCACCTCGCCCCAGGCGTAGTGCCGCTGCACCGAGTCACCCATCGGCCCACCGCCGACCAGGATCAGGAACCCGGCCAGGGCCGGCAGGCCGGCGGTGACGGCGAGCACGGCCGCCCGCAGGTACTTCCGCACCGCCGGCCGGTCACGTTCGACACCGTAGATCCGGTTGGCGCCGCGTTCGATCTGCGCCATGGTGCTGGTCAACGCCACCAGTCCGGTGATCAGCCCCAGGGTCAGGGCCACCTCGCCGACGTCCTCGGCCCGCTCTGCGCCGGCACCGTCGCCGTCGCCGAGCAGCTCGGCGACCACCTGCTCACTGGCCCCCGGGGTCAACGCCAGTACGGTGTCGGCCACCACCTCGCCGCCCTCGGCCGCACCCAGCTCGGCGATCAGCCCGGTCAACGCGATCAGGAACGGCACCACGGCCAGGCAGAGCTGGAACGCGAAGGCTCGGGAGTGGCTGAACCCGTCGCCGTAGCGGAACCGGGTGAAGGCGTCGCGCAGCAGATGCCACCCGCCCTCCCGGCGCAGGGTCTGCCAGGCATGGTCGGCGCAGAGCTGCTCGTCGGACATGAGCCGGGTCTCCGGCACCAACTTGGTGCTACTCACGGGCACCCTCCTCGACGAGTTGCTCACCTCGCTCGGCGGCGGCAGCAGCGTCCTCGGTGAGGTCCGGCGCCTGCTCCGGGCGCGGTACGCACAACCACAGCGCCCGCCGGTGAATCTGCGCCCGCAGGGTGCGCCCCGGCTCGATCAGGTCGCCGTCCAGCTCGCGGGGCTGGGCCCGGTTGCTGGTGATCTCGACCCGTCGGGCGCGGAACTCCTCCATCCGGGGCACCCGGTCACGGCGACGCAGCACGCCCCAGCCGAGGGCGAGCCAGTGCCGCAGCGTACGCGGGCTGAGCACGGCGATGTCGAAGTAGCCGTCGTCGGGTGCGGCGTCGGTGAGCAGGGTGACCCCGCCCTGGAGCCGGCCGACGTTGGCGACCAGCACCGAACGGGCCCGGCGAGTCAGCGGCGGCTGGTCGTCCAGCCGGATCGACACCCGCATCGGCCGGTCCCGCAGGTGCCGCACCGCCCCCACCACGTACGCCGGCCAGCCGATACGCCGTTTGGTGGTCTCGCTGGTGGCGGCGAGCATCTGCGCGTCGAAGCCCATGCCCGCCATCACCGCGAAGTACTGCCCGTCCACCTCGCCGACGTCGAGCAGCCGCCGCCCCTGCTCCACGGCGACCGCCAGCCCGGCGGCCAGGTCGGTGGAGAGTCCCAGATTGGCGGCGAGCAGATTGCCGGTGCCCTGCGGCAGCACGGCGAGCGCCACCTCGGTGCCGACCAGCGCGCTGACGCAGGCTCGTACGGTGCCGTCCCCGCCACAGGCGAAGACCACGTCGACGCCGGCGGCGACGGCCTGCTCGGTCTGACCCCGGCCGGGGTCCTCGACGGTGGTCTCGTACCACAGCGGCGCGGGCCAACCGGCGGCGGCGAGAGTGTCCTCGACGGTACGACGCAGCGCGTCCAGGTCGGCCACCTTCACCGGGTTGACCACCACCGCGCTGCGCAGCGACCGCGCCTGCTCTCCAGCTTCCACGGCGTCAGTGTGCGGCATGGTACGAGGTTCGGCGACTCGGCGCCGAGTGGGCAGGTTCACCCAGCCCACTCGGCCGATCACGTTTGGAATCGCGGCGGATGGTTCAAGCGGCGGTGCGTAGTGCGGCCTGCACCCGTCGGCGAGTGTCGTCCAGATCGACGCCGGCCTCGGCGAGGACCAGGGCGCCCAGCCCGCCGCCCTCGCGGAGCAGGCCGAGCAGGATGTGTTCGGTGCCGATGTGCCGGTGCCGCAGGCCCATCGCCTCGCGCAGTGACAACTCCAGCACCTTCTTGGCGCGGGGCGAGAACACACCGCCCGTCCACTGATGACGACCCCAGCGGCGTCGTGGCGGTGGTACGGCTTCACGCAGCGCGTCGGGTCCGAAGGACTCCTCGATCCGGGCCACGATGGCGGCCAGGTCGATGCCGATCTCGTGGAGTGCCGCGGCGTCGGCCTCGGCCAGACCGGTACTGCTGGTCTCGGTGTGTCGGCGGATGCGCTCGCGCAGGTCGTCGCCGGTCACGCCGACGTCGCGCAACACCCGGACCGCCAGGCTGTCGCCGTCGGCGAGCAGGGCGAGCAGCAGGTGCTCGGTGCCGACGGGCCGTCGGCCCTCGACCCGGCCCTCGACCCGGGCCTCGACCCGGGCCTCGACCCGGGCCTCGTCGCGGGCCTGACGCACCAGAGTGCGGGCCCGGTCGGTGAACCGTTCGAACATCACGCCTCCCAGGAGGATTCGACCGCCGGACGCCCGGCGTGCTTCTTGTGGACCGCCTGCCGGCTGACCTCAAGTGCCTCGGCGATCTCCTGCCAGGACCAGC
Organism: Micromonospora sp. NPDC051196; assembly: GCF_040682415.1. Lineage (NCBI taxonomy): Bacteria > Bacillati > Actinomycetota > Actinomycetes > Micromonosporales > Micromonosporaceae > Micromonospora > Micromonospora sp. NPDC051196. The sequence goes on along the minus strand of NZ_JBFBAY010000001.1, from coordinate 1,196,772 downwards.
CCTGCCGTCGAGCATTGTCCACCTGGATCACCTCCAGCCGTTCGAGTAGCCGGCGTAGTGCGCGGACCGCACGCAGGCCGACCCGGGGGTCGGTGCTGCCGGCGGCGGCCGCGAGTTCCGTTGCCTGACTCATGCTGTCAACTTACATTGACGCAAGGGTCATGTCAACCGAAGTTGACGGCCAGTCTTCCGATCGCACTCCCGAGCGGCACCACCACGACTAGCCTCAGACGCAGGTCAGGCACGACAGGGGGTGAGGTCCGATGGCCTCAGCCAGCGATGCGCCGGTGTTGGCCGACAACCGAGCCAGCGATGCGCCGGTACTAGCCGGCATCGGCCCGGAGGACGCCCTGCCGGTGGCCCGGGTGGCCGCGCGGGTGGCCGCCGCGCAACGTCGCAGCCTGCATCTGCTGCACGCCTTCAACTGGGCGGCGATGGCGGCACCGGCCGTCTCCGGTTCGCGGGCCGACGCCGAGCGGCTGATCTCCGAGGCCGCCGAGGCGGTCCGCCTCAGTGAGCCGGACGTCCCGCTCACCACCGAGATCATCGAGGGTTCGGCGGTGGCGAATCTGGTACGCAAGTCCGAGTCGGCATTCCTGGTGGCCGTGGGTGACGGCGGAATGGCCCACTGCGACCGTTGCATCCCGGCGGACAGCGCCGCCGTGCAGGTGGCCGCCAGAGCCGACTGCCCGGTGCTGGTCGTCCGACGGGAACCACCGCCGCAGGGCCCGGTGCTCGTCGGGCTGGACGGCTCGGCCCCCGCCGAGATCGCACTGGCCTGGGCCTTCGCCGCCGCCGAGGATCTCCGGGCCCGGCTGCTGGCCATCTGGGTGGTCGAGACAGAGGCCGCGATCGGGACAGCCACGCATCGGCTCCACGAACTGGTGGGCCGGGTGGGCGCCGACCGTTCGGAGACCACGGCCGAATGCCATGTCATCTGCGGCGATCCCGGCACGGTGCTGGTCGACCAGTCACGTTCGGCGCAGCTGACGGTGGTTGCCGCCCGCGGCGACGAGCCGTGGCGCGGCATGCTCGGCGCGGTCAGCCAGGCGCTGCTCTACCACGCCCCCTCGCCGGTGATCGTGGTGCGCGGCGTGACCGGCGCACCGGGCGCCGACGGGTCGTGACACCCGGACGGGCGGGACCAATGACCCTGATTCACCGCCACCGATATCGCCAGACTCAAGGAGGAAACCGAGTGTTGCGGATGCAGAATCCACCGAACAGGGAGAGGCTCACCCAGTATGGACACCGCCCTGAACCCGAAGAGCACCCTGACCGATGAGGAGTTGCGCCGGCTGGACGCGTACTGGCGGGCGGCGAACTACCTCACCGTCGGCCAGATCTATCTGCTCGACAATCCACTGTTGCGCGAACCGCTGGCCCCCGAACACGTCAAACCCCGGCTGCTCGGCCACTGGGGCACCTCCCCCGGCCTGAACCTGATCTACGCGCACCTGAACCGGGTGATCGTCGCCCGCGATCTGTCCGCGATCTACATCACCGGCCCCGGGCACGGCGGCCCGGCCCTGGTGGCGAACACCTGGTTGGAAGGCACCTGGAGCGAGCGCTACCACGGCATCGGCCGCGACGAGGCCGGGATGGCCCGGTTGTTCCGCCAGTTCTCCTTCCCCGGTGGCATCCCCAGCCACGTCGCGGCGGAGGTGCCGGGTTCGATCCACGAGGGCGGCGAGCTGGGGTACGCGCTCGGCCACGCCTACGGCGCGGCCTTCGACAACCCCGATCTGCTGGTCGCCTGCGTCATCGGCGACGGGGAGGCGGAGACCGGCCCGCTGGCCGGCAGTTGGCTGTCCAACGTGTTCCTCAACCCGGCCCGCGACGGTGCGGTGCTGCCCATCCTGCACCTCAACGGCTACAAGATCGCCAATCCGACCGTACTGGACCGGATACCCGAGTCCGACCTGATCGACATGATGCGCGGCTACGGCTACCAGCCGTACGTGGTGGCCGGTGACGAGCCCGCGGCCGTACACGAGCTGCTGGCCGCCACGCTCGACCGGGCGCTCGACGAGATCTCGGCGATCCAACGTCGGGCCCGGTCCGGCGCCACCGTGGAACGCCCCCGCTGGCCGATGATCGTGCTGCGTACGCCGAAGGGCTGGACCGGCCCGCACGAGGTCGACGGCAAGCAGGTCGAGGGCACCTTCCACGCCCATCAGGTTCCGCTGTCGGCGGTACGCACCAACCCGGCTCACCTGGCCGAGCTGGAACGCTGGCTGCGCAGTTACCGGCCGGAGGAGCTGTTCGACGCCACCGGTGCCCCGGTCGCCGAGTTGGCCGCGCTGCCCCCTTCCGGCGACCGGCGAATGAGCGCCAACCCGGTCACCAACGGCGGTCAGGTGCTGCGCGACCTGGTCCTGCCGGACTTCCGCGACTACGCCGTCGAGGTGCCCCGCCCCGGCGCGACGGTCGCCGGAGCAACCGGCGAGCTGGGCAAGTGGATCCGCGACGTGATCGCCGCGAACCCGCAGACCTTCCGCCTGTTCGGCCCGGACGAGGTCGCCTCCAACCGGCTTCAAGCTGCCTTCGAGGTCACCGACCGCGCCTGGATGGCCGGCACCGTACCCGGTGACGACCACCTCTCCCCCGACGGACGGGTGATGGAGGTCCTCTCCGAGCACCTGTGCCAGGGCTGGCTGGAGGGTTACCTGCTGACCGGCCGGCACGGCATCTTCACCAGCTACGAGGCGTTCATCCACATCGTCGACTCGATGCTCAACCAGCACGCCAAATGGCTCAAGGTGACCCGGGGCATCCCCTGGCGGCTGCCGATCGCGTCGCTGAACTACCTGCTGTCCAGCCATGTCTGGCGGCAGGACCACAACGGTTTCTCGCACCAGGATCCGGGCTTCATCGACCACGTGATGAACAAGAAGGCCGAGGTGGTCCGGGTCTACCTGCCGCCGGACGCCAACACCCTGCTCTCCACCATGGATCACTGCCTGCGCAGCCGGCACTACATCAACGTGGTGGTGGCCGGCAAGCAGTCCGCACCGAACTGGCTGACCATGACCGAGGCCGTCCAACACTGCCGACGCGGCCTGGGGATCTGGGACTGGGCCAGCACCGACATCGACAGCGAGCCGGACGTGGTGCTCGCCTGCGCCGGTGACGTACCGACGCTGGAGACCCTGGCCGCCGCCGACCTGCTGCGCCAGCACCTGCCCGAACTCAAGGTCCGGGTGATCAACGTGGTGGACCTGATGCGGCTCCAGCCACCGACCGAGCACCCGCACGGCCTGCCGGACTCCGAGTTCGACACGCTCTTCACCCGCGACAAGCCGATCATCTTCGCCTACCACGGCTACCCGTGGCTGATCCACCGGCTCACCTACCGGCGGACCAACCACGACAACCTGCACGTACGCGGGTACAAGGAGGAAGGCACCACCACCACCCCGTTCGACATGGTGATGCTCAACGACCTGGACCGGTTCCACCTGGTGATCGACGTGATCGATCGGGTGCCCGGGTTGGCGGCCCGCGCCGCACACCTGCGTCAGGAGATGACCGACGCCCGGCAGTCCTGCCGCGACTACACCCGGCAGTACGGCGAGGACGACCCGCGGGTCGCCGAGTGGCGCTGGGTCCGCGAAACCGACCAGACGAACCCGTAGGCGAGGTGACCTCATGAGCGAGCAGAGCGAGCGAATCATCAGGCACTGTGCGGCGGTGCCTCATGGCAGCACGCAGCGCAGCGGAGTGCTGTCATGAGCGACGCGCAGATTCTGGTGGGTTACGACGGTTCACCGGACGCGGCGGCGGCCCTGGAGTGGGCGCTGGCGCAGGCCAGGCTGGACGGCCGACCGGTGCGGCTGGCGTACATCTTCGAATGGCTCACCGTGGCCGGCTGGATCGGGCCCGGCATGACGCCCGGGATGTGGCCGGACGAGCAGGCCCGGCAGCAGGTCGAGGAGCTGGTACGCAAGGCGGCGTCCGAGGCTGCCGCCGCGCACCCCGACCTGACGGTCAGCGGCGAGGTGCTCGACGGTCCGCCCGCCCTGGTGCTGGAGGAGTGCTCCACCGAGGCCGGCCTGGTGGTGCTGGGCAGCCGTGGGCACGGCGGCTTCGCCGGTCTGCTCGCCGGCTCGACCGCCGTCAGCGTCACCGCACACGCGCACTGTCCGGTGGTGGTGGTCCGCCGCGAGACCGCCGTCGGCACCCGGGCCGGACACGTCGCGGTCGGCGTGGACGGTTCGGAACAGTCGCTGCTGGCGCTCGGCTTCGCCATCGAGCAGGCGGCGTTGCGGCGGGTGCCGCTGCACGTGGTGCGGGCCTGGCAGCCCGGCCGGGAGCAGTGGACCCTGACCGGCGAGCAGGCCCGGGAGGCGGCACTCGCCGCACAGCGCGCCGACCTGGACGAGCCGCTGCGCCGCTGGCAGGCGACCTTCCCCGACGTCGAGGTGAGCGTCGAGACGGTGGCCGCCGCACCCGCCGGACTGCTGATCGACGCCAGTCGTAACGCGCAGCTCATGGTGGTCGGTACCCGAGGCCGTGGCGGCCTGCGCGGCATGCTGCTCGGCTCGGTCAGCCAACAGCTCATCCAACACGCCCACAGCCCGGTGGTAGTCGTACGGGAACGCTGAGCGTCCACCACCTTCCCCGCCGGTCGTCAGGCCGGCGGGGAGCCGGTGGCGCGCGAGCCACCGTGCAGGGCGCGCAGCGCGTTGAGGATCACCAGCACGTCGATGCCCTCCTGAAGGAAGGCGCCGGCCACCGGGGGAAGTCGACCGGCCGCCGCGAAGCCCATCGCCAGGACGGCGAGCCCCATCCCGATGGTGGCGCTCTGCACGGCGATCCGGCGGGCGTACCGGGCGATCTCGACCGCGTCGGCGAGCGGATCGAGCCGGTCGACGGTGAGTACGGCGTCGGCCACGTCGGCGGAGGCGGTCGCCCCGGTGGCTCCCATGGCCACTCCGACGTGCGCCTCCGCCAGCGCCGGTGCGTCGTTCACGCCGTCGCCGACCATCACCGTGACCGCCCGGTCGGCCTCGGCCCGTACCCGGGCGACCTTCTCCTGCGGCGTGCACCGGGCCAGCACGTCGTCGACGCCCACCGCGTCGGCGACCCGCCGGGCGGCATCCGGCCGGTCGCCGGTGACCATCACGATCCGGGTCAGCCCGGCCGCGCGCAGCCGGTCCACGGCTCGGCGGGCGTCGGGGCGTACCGGATCTTCCAGCAGCACGGCCCCGATCGGCCCGGCGTCGTCGGCCACCCAGACCACGGAGTGTCCCGGCTCGTCGAGTCGGGGCCGGACCCAGGATGGCGGTTCACCGGCGAGTTGCCCGACCCGGATCCGCCGTCCGTCGACCCGGCCGCTCACCGCCCGTCCCGGCTCCTCGGTCACCTCGGTCGGCGTGGTCAACCGCAGTCCTCGGTCGCGGGCCTGGTCGACCAGCGCCGCGGCCAGCACGTGGGGGGACAACTGCTCCACCGACGCGGCCAGCCGCAACACCTCGTCGGGGTCGTCGCCGGGGGCGACGACGGTTTCGGCGACCCGGGGACGGCCGGCGGTGAGCGTGCCGGTCTTGTCCACCAGCAGGGTACGGACCCGGCCCAGCAGTTCCAGCGACCCGCCGTCGCGCACCAGCACGCCCCGGCGGGCCACCCGGGACAGCCCGGAGACGATGGCGATCGGGGTGGCCAGCAGCAGCGGGCACGGGGTCGCCACCACCAGCACCGCCACCGCGCGGATGAAGTCGCCGGACAACACCCAGCCCAGCCCGGCCAGCACCAGGGTGAACGGTACGAAGGCTGCCGCGTACCGGTCGGCCAGCCGTACGGTCGGCGCCTTGCGGGCGGTCGCCTCCTCGGCCAGCCGGACGATTCCCGCGTACGTGCTGCGTGCGGCGCTCTCGGTGGCCCGCATTCCGAAGCCGGCACCGGCATTGATCACGCCACTGGCCACCGCCGCGCCGATCCCCTTCTCGACGAGCCGGGACTCCCCGGTGACCACCGACTCGTCCAGCGTCGCGGGTGCCTCGGTGACGCCGTCGACGGCGACCACGTCACCGGGGCCGACCAGCAGCCGATCCCCCACCGCCACCCGGTCCACCGGCACCACCTCGACACCACCGTCGGCGGTACGCCGTCGCGCGGTGCGGGGCGCCCGTTCCAGCAGGGCCCGCAGATCCCGGGTCGCCCGCCGCTGCGCGTACGCCTCCAGCGTCCGCCCGGTGGCCAGCATCACCGCGATCACCGCGCCGGCCAGGTACTCCCCGACGCCGAGTGCACCGGCCAGCGCCAGGACGGCGATCACGTCCACGCCGAACCGGCGCCGCCACAGGTCACGCAGCACCGAGGCGGCTGCGGGCAGCAGCGCGACCAGGGTGACCCCCGCCCACACCAGATCGGCTGCGCCGATCCGCCCGGCCACCCGCAACCCCACCCCGACCAGTACCAGCGCGGTCAGCCCGGTCAGCGGCGCCCACAACCCCCACCGCAGGTGCAGCCGACCGGACCGGCCGCGCCGCGCCGGGTGCTCCGGCAGGCACTCGCCTGCACCATGTCCCGAACCGCCGCTCTCCGACTGCGCCCCCACCAGCGGATCGTCCCAACCTGCGGGCCCCAGGTCGGCCGGTTCCCGCCAGCAGACCCCGCAATCGCCCGGTTCCGGGCAGAATCCGGGCCGGAGGGCCCCTGCCGGAGGGCCCGGCGGTCCGTGCGGACGGCTGACGCGTGCCCCAGGATGAACTGGTCCCGACCCACAGCCGTACCGCCGTGCGGCACGATGGGGACATACGGAAAGGTCGTGACGATGAGCCACCAGACGCCGGCTACCCACCGCCCGCTGACCACCGCCCTCGCGGAGGCCGCCGCGATGGCCGGCCACGCGCCTTCGGTACACAACACGCAGCCCTGGCGCTGGCGGGTGCTCCCCGACGCACTGGAGCTGCGGGTGGTCCGCGAGCGTCACCCGACGGCCACCGACCCGACGGGTGAGTTGGTCACGCTCAGCTGCGGCGCCGCGCTGCACCACGCGCGACTGGCGTTGGCCGCCGAGGGCTGGACGGCGACGGTGCACCGGATGCCCGATCCGGGCGAGCCGGAGCTGCTCGCCCGGTTGACCGAGCCGCAGCCCTCCGGCGTCGACCCGGACGCGATGCGCATGGTGCAGTGCATGCAGGTGCGGCACACCGACCGGCGCCCGGTCAGCGAAGAACCGGTCAGCGAGCAGACGCTGACCGCGATCGCGTCGGCCGCCGCCGCGCAGGGCACCCACCTGGAGATCCTCAACCGCGACCAGGTGCTGCAACTGGCCGCCGCGGCCTCGCACGCCGCCGCGGTCGAGTCGGAGGATTCCGCGCTGCGGGCGGAGCTGGAGTACTGGACCAGCCGCGCGGGTGGCAGCGGACTCCCGCCGGAGGTGCTGCTGGAGCAGCCCGCGCAGACCACCGTGCCGGGCCGCGACTTCGGCCGCCCCGGCGCCCTGCCCGGCGGTCCGGGCCACGACCGGGCGGCGTCGTACGGGGTGCTCTACGGCGACGAGGACGATCCACGCAGCTGGCTACGCGCCGGGGAGGCGCTCTCCGCGGCCTGGCTGCTCGCCACCCGGCTGGGTGTGTCCGTGGTGCCGTTGAGCGGGGTGGTGGAGGTCGGTGGCACCCGCCAGATCCTGCGTCAGGTGCTGGCCGGGTTCGGCCACCCGTACCTCGTACTGCGCCTGGGGATGGCCGACCCGGAACACGCCGGGCCGCCGCACACCCCGCGCCTGCCCCGGGAACAGGTGGTGGACACCTCGGCCGTGGACGGCTGACCGTCGCGGGCGTTCTGTCCCGGCGGTACGCCGGATAGCATCGCCGGGTGACTGACGGCGCACCGAACCCCCGCCACGAGCCCCCCTCGCTCGGGCTCAGTCCGCTGTCCCGGGTCCACCTCGACGAACTGCTCCAGGAGATGCTGGACCGGGTCGGCGAGGTCGTGACCAGCCGGGAACGGTTGCGGGCTCTGCTCGACGCGGTGGTCGGCATCGGCACCGACCTGGATCTGCACAGCACCCTGCGCAGGATCGTGCAGTCGGCCTGTGACCTGGCCGGCGCCCGGTACGGCGCGCTCGGTGTGATCGGCGCCGACCGGACCCTGCACGACTTCATCACCCACGGCATCTCGCCGGAGCTGCACGCCAAGATCGGTGACCTGCCGCACGGCCGGGGCGTGCTCGGCCTGCTCATCGACGATCCCAAGCCGCTGCGGATGCCGGACATCACCCAGCACCCCCACTCGTACGGCTTCCCGCCGAACCACCCGCCGATGCACACCTTCCTCGGGGTGCCGATCCGCATCCGGGACCAGGTCTTCGGCAACCTCTACCTGGCCGAGAAGCAGGGCGGCGCGCAGTTCACCGAGGACGACGAGGAGATCGTCGTGGCGCTCGCCGCGGCGGCCGGCGTGGCGATCGAGAACGCCCGGCTGTACGCGCTGGCCAACCGGCGGGAACGCTGGCTCGCCGCCACCGCCGAGATCACCTCGCTGCTGCTCGGTGAGGTACGCCGTACCGACGCGCTGACCCTGGTGGCCCGCCGCGCCCGGGAGGTCGCCGAGGCCGAGTTGGCCCTGGTGCTGCTCTACGACGACATCGCCGAGCATTTCACCGTGGAGGTCGTCGACGGTGCCGGCGCGCAGGCCCGCGCGCTGGTCGGCACGGTGCTGCCGGCCGACGACACGAGTTTCGCCGGCCCGGTCACCGAGGGCCGGCACACCTCGGTGGACGACCTGGCGCACGCCGCGCCGTGGCCGGCGGTGCTGCACACCGGGCCGGCGGTGATCTCGCCGCTGGCCACCGCCGACACGCTGCACGGTGTCCTGGTGATCGCGCACAGCGTCGACCACGACGGCGCCACCGACGACGACGTGGTGCTGCTGGGCAGCTTCGCCGGGCAGGCCGCGCTGGCCATGGAGCGGGCCCGGGGGCAGGAGGAACGGGAGCAGTTGGTGGTCCTGGAGGACCGCGAACGCATCGCCCGGGACCTGCACGACGTGGTCATCCAGCGGCTGTTCGCCACCGGCCTGCAGTTGCAGAGCGCGGTGCCGCTGGCCGGGCGCCCCGAGTTGGCGAAGCGGATCAACGCCGCGGTCGACGACCTGGATGCCACGATCAAGGACATCCGGCGCACGATCTTCGAGCTGCGTAGCCCGGTGAGTGCGGCGCTGCGTACCGAGATCCGCGAGGCCGTCGAGGTGGCCGCCGAGTCGCTGGGCTTCCGACCCCGTCTGGAGCTGATCGGGCCGATCGACAGCGCCGTGCCCGACCCGGTGCGTCCCGAGCTGACCGCCGTGCTGCGCGAGGCCCTCTCCAACGCCGTACGCCACGCGCAGGCGTCGGCCGTGTCGGTGACCGTGAGCGTCGAAGCCACCCGGGTCAGCGTCGTCGTCACCGACGACGGGGTGGGATGCGACCCGACCGCCGCCCGGGGCGGCCTGGTGAACCTGCGTGAACGCGCCGAGCGGCACGGCGGCGTTTTCGAGGTACGCCCGGCCGAGCCGCGCGGCACCGAACTGTGCTGGTCGATCCCGTTGCGGGACTGACCAGCACAGTCCGCCGTCAGCAGGCTCTCGCCGGGCCGGTCAGCGGCGCTCGCCGAGCCGGTCAGCGGCGCTCGCCGAGCCGGTCAGTGACGCTCGCCGAGCGGGTCAGTGGCTCTTGCCGAGCAGACGGGTGGCGAGCACGGCTGCCTGGGTGCGCCGTTCCAGGCCCAGCTTGGCCAGCACGCTGGAGACGTAGTTCTTGACCGTCTTCTCGGCCAGGAACATCTTGCCGGCGATCTCCCGGTTGGTCAGCCCTTCGGCCACGTACTCCAGGATCCGCCGTTCCTGCTCGGTGAGGGACTGCAACTCGCGGGGCTGCTCCACCCCGCTGCGGATGCGGTCCAGCACCCGGGTGGTGATCGCCGGGTCGAGCAGCGACTGACCAGCCGCCACCCGACGCACCGCGTCGACCAGGTCGGTGCCGCGGATCTGCTTGAGCACATAGCCGGAGGCGCCGGCCATGATCGCGGCGAACAGCGCCTCGTCGTCCTCGTACGAGGTCAGGATCAGTCCCTTGATCGAGGAGTCCACCGCCCGGATGTCCCGGCAGACGTCGATGCCGTTGCCGTCGGGCAGCCGAGCGTCGAGGATCGCCACGTCCGGCCGCAGCGCGGGAATCCGGCGGGCCGCCTCTTGCGCGGAGCCGGACTCACCGACCACCTCTATGTCGCCACTGGCGTGCAGCAGGTCGGCGAGGCCACGACGGACGACCTCATGGTCGTCGAGCAAGAACACCCGGATCATCCCCCGTTTCTACCCCGTCCACCCCACCCCCCGCACGGGCCAAAGGTCCCAACCCCCCGCCCAGCCCAGTTGATCAAGAAGTTTGCGTCGGCCTCCGCCCGGATCTCGACCCAAAGCTCTTGATCAACACAGGCAAGGGGCGGGCGGGGGTCCCGGGGGTTCGGGACGTGTGGCCCTGCTCGCAAGGGGTAGTGGGGGCGCACCGTGGGGTGTAACGGGTGAGTGTCAGGGGGTACGACCATGGAAACCGGCTACACCGTCGAACAGTTGCGGGCCGCGGCCACCGACGCGATCCGTGCGCCGTCCCTGCACAACGTCCAGCCGTGGCGGTTCCGGCTGCGCGACGGCGGCATCGAGGTCCTCGTCGACCCGGCCCGCCGGCTACCCGCCACCGACCCCAGCGGCTGGGGTGCCCGCATCGCCGCCGGAGCAGCCCTGTTCAACCTGCGGCTGGCCCTTGCGGTAGCGGGTAGCCCGGCGACGGTCCGGCTACGGCCGTACCCGGCGGAACCGGACGTGGTGGCAAGGCTGGTGCCGGACGTGCCACGCCGGCCCACCCCCGCCGAACAGAGCCTGTACGCGGCCATCCCCCGCCGGTTCAGCAACCGTGCCCCGTTCTGGCCCGATCCGGTTCCGGCCGACGCTCGATGGCGGCTCGGCGACGCGGCGCGTACCGAGCACTGCTGGTTGGAACTGCTGATCGGGGTCAGCGCGGTGAACGCGTTCGCCGAACTCGCCCACAGCGCGAACCGCGTCCTCGAACGCGACCCGGCCTACCGGGCGGAACGGGAGGCCTGGGTACGTCGGGCGCACGCGCTCGACGGCGTACCGGCCGCTGCCGGCGGTCCCCACGCCGAACCGCAGGACCTGCTGCCGGCGCGGGGCTTCGGCGACCGGCAACGACCGCCCGGCCGCGACTTCGAACCCGAACCACTGGTCGCGGTGCTCGGCTCGCCCGGCAACACCGCCGTCGACCAGGTCGTCGCCGGTCAGGCGTTGCAGCGGGTGCTGCTCACCGCCACCGAATGCGGCCTGTCGGTGTCGATGCTGTCCCAACCGGTCGAGGTGCCGTCGGCACGGGAACAGCTGCGCGTGTCGCTGGGGCGCTTCGGCGCACCCCAGATGGTGATGCGCATCGGGTACGGCCAGCCCGGCTGGCCCACCCCTCGCCGCCACGTCGACGAGGTGCTGGACCTACCGGTGCACCACGCGTAGCGCCGGACAAGCGTCTAGACCGGCCGGTCCACGGTGAGTGTGGCCAGCAGAGCGGCCTCCCGTTGCGGGTCCAGGCCGACCGGCGGCCGGGGCGGACGACCGGCCCGGGACGGCACCTGACCGACCCGGCGCAGCCACGACCAGGTGTCGGCCACCGTGTCGGTCAGCGGCCGGCAGCTGAGTCCGTCGGCGTACGCGTGGGCGACGTCCATCTGTTGCAGCCACCGCCACTCGTGTCCGGGCGGGATCCAGATCGGCAGATCGTTCCAGGGCACCACCCCGGCGGCGAGGATCCGCTCCGGATCGGCCCAGCGCAGCCGCGCGTCGGCGCCGGTGGCGGCGAGGCAGGCGTCGAGCAGTTCACCGAAGGTGGCCTGCCCGGGCCGACCGACCACGTTGACCGCTCCGCCGCGCCGTGCCGCACCGGCGTCCAGCAGGAAGGCCGCCAGGTCCCGGACGTCGACGTACTGCACCGGCAGGTCGACGGGACCGGGCGCCAGCACGTCGCCGCCCCGCGCGACGCGGCTCAGCCACCACGGCAGTCGGCCGACGTCCTCGCCGGGGCCGAGGATCAGCCCGGCCCGGGCCAGCAGCACGCGCTCGCCGAACACCTCACGCAGTGCGCGCTCGGCACCGGCCTTCAGCTGCGGATAGTCGCCTTCGGTGGCATCCGGGTCGGCGTCGACCACCGGGTCCGACTCGGTCACCCCCGCCGGCACCGGCGGCGCGTAGACCGACCCGCTGGAGACGTAGACGTAGTGGCCGATCCGGCCGTCCAGCAGCCGCGCCACCGTTCGCGCGGCCTGCGGCGCACCGTCCCAGGTGTCGACGACCACGTCCCACTCGCCGTCGGCGAGCGCGGCCAGCCCGTCGAGGGCGAGGCGGTCACCCACCAGTCGTCGTACGCCCGCCGGAGGAGCCCCGTGCCGCCCCCGGTTGAACACGGTGACGGACCAGCCGCGATCAAGCGCCTCCTCGACCGTCGCCCCGCCCACGAATCCCGTCCCGCCCAGCATCAGCAGTCGCATGCGGTCCACCCTGCCGTTCGCTCGAGGGTGGACGGGAGCCCGGTTCACCGTCAGCAGATCTGCCGACAGCAGAACAAGGGTGCCCGCGCCGACCGGACGTTCAGTTGTCCGGTCGGCGCGGGCCAGGTTCGGCGGTGCCGCGGGCACGGCGGGCGACCACCTGATCACCTCGCTCTACGAACGGGGTGACCAACTCCATCGTCGGCTGCGGCCGACACGACGGTCAACAACTTCCGGAAAATTATCGGTAGTTTCCTTGGGCCACTGACGCGGCGCTGTCCCGGACGACGAGTTCGGTGGCCAACTCCACTCGGGGACTCTCCACTTTCTCGCCCTTGGCCAGCCGCAGCACCGTACGCGCGGCCAGCATCCCCATCTCGGTCAGCGGCTGACGTACGGTGGTCAGCGGTGGCGAGCACCAGCGCACCTCGGGCAGGTCGTCGAAGCCGACCACGCTGATGTCGTCGGGGATGCGCAGCCCTCGCTGTCGTACCGCCTCGTAGACCCCCAACGCCATCTGATCGCTCGACGCGAAGATCGCCGTCGGCGGATCCGCCAGCGCCAGCAGTCGCCCCCCACCGACGAACCCGGCCTCGTGGTAGAAGTCGCCGGGGCAGATGAGTTCCTCGTCGAAGGTGATTCCGGCGGCTTCCAGGGCGGCCCGGTAGCCGTCCATCCGGGCCCGGCTGCACATCAACTGCGAAGGCCCGGCGATGAACCCGATCCGCCGGTGCCCGAGACCGATCAGATATTCGGTGGCGCGCAGGCCGCCGGCCCAGTTGGCCGCACCGATCGTCGGCGCCTCCTGGGCCGGCAGTCCGTCCGCGTCGACGATCACCACGGGCACGTCGAGCCGGCGCAACTCGGCCTGTAGCGGGGGCTCCACCATCGAGGTCACGAAGATGACTCCCTCGGTGCCGCGCCGCCGCATGCCGTCGAGCCACTGTTCCGCCGAGGTGTTCTGGCGGTGGATGGCGGACACCACCGTGCCCACCCCGGCGGCATGCGCCACATCCTCCACCCCACGAATGATCTCCACCGCCCACGGACTGTCCAGATCGTTGAACACCAGATCCACCAGACCCGAACTCGCCCGCATACTCGGCGATCGACGCCGATAACCGTGCCGGGTCAGCAACTCCTCCACCCGCTGACGCGTCTGCGGAGCCACGTCCGAACGACCATTGATCACCCGCGACACCGTCGGCACCGACACCCCGGCCAGGTCGGCGATCACGGAAATGGTCACCTTGCGGGTCTCTCTGGCAGCCACAGCACTCCCAACCGGTACGGCGACAGCCCGCGCGGCGACGAGGAGCGGCCGGGACGGGCTGCCGGCTGCCTCCCCTACCCTAGTGCCGAGAAATTCCAGCCGCCTACCGGTAATTGGTGCACTTCACACCCAGCCAACGGCCAGGGCAGAATAGCCGCCCGGCCTGCCAGGGTTGAGTCAGCTCTTCGGGGCTGCCGCGCTGTCCCGGATGACGAGTTCGGTGGCCAACTCCACTCGGGGACTCTCCACCTTCTCGCCCTTGGCCAGCCGCAGCACCGTACGCGCGGCCAGCATCCCCATCTGGGCCAACGGCTGACGTACGGTGGTCAGCGGTGGCGAGCACCAGCGCACCTCGGGCAGGTCGTCGAAGCCGACCACGCTGATGTCGCCGGGCATCCGCAGCCCCCGCTGTCGTACCGCCTCGTAGACCCCCAACGCCATCTGATCGCTCGACGCGAAGATCGCCGTCGGCGGATCCGCCAACGCCAGCAACCGGGCCCCACCGGCGAACCCGGCCTCGTGGTAGAAGTTGCCGGGCTGGATCAACCGGTCGTCGATGGGCAGTCCGGCGGCTTCCAGGGCGGCCCGGTAGCCGTCCATCCGGGCCCGGCTGCACATCAACTGGGGCAGTCCGGCGATGAAGCCGATCCGCCGGTGTCCGAGACCGATCAGGTATTCGGTGGCGCGCAGGCTGCCCGCCCAGTTCGTGGCACCGATGGTCGGCGCGTCCTGGGAAGGGACACCGGCCGGGTCGACGATCACCACGGGGATGTTGAGCCGGCGCAACTCGGCCTGCTGCGGTGGCTCAAGGGTGGAGGTCACGAAGATGACCCCCTCGGTGGAACGGGTCCGGATGTTGTCGAGCCACTGTTTGGCGGCCGAGGTGCGACGGTGGATGGCGGACACCACCGTGCCCACCCCGGCGGCATGCGCCACATCCTCCACCCCACGAATGATCTCCACCGCCCACGGACTGTCCAGATCGTTGAACACCAGATCCACCAGACCCGAACTCGCCCGCATACTCGGCGGCCGACGCCGATAACCGTGCCGGGTCAGCAACTCCTCCACCCGCTGACGCGTCTGCGGAGCCACGTCCGAACGACCATTGATCACCCGCGACACCGTCGGCACCGACACCCCGGCCAGGCGTGCGATCGCCGCTATGGTCACCGTGCGGTTGTCGTTGGCACCCACGCGGCCCTCCCTCTGCTCAGACTTCCCTTACCGCTGCCGGCCAGTCAGCCAGCGGACATCGCTACTGTTTCTGCGCCACTCTGGTGATGTCCTTGACGATCTGGTCCGGCTTCTTGGAGCCGACGATCAGATCGGCGACGCTCTTGTTGATCTGCTCGCCGACCGCCGGTGGGAACGCCTGGTCGAGATAGAGCTGGAACCCGCTCGCGACGGCCAGATGCGCCGCGACCACCTGGTTGTTCGGGTCCTTGATCCGGCCGACGGCCGCCAGGTTGGTGGGTAGCACGGCACCGGTCTCCGCCGCCCAGCGCTGGTTCTCCGACCGCAGCAACGTGCGCAGGAAGTCCACCGTGGCCGAAGGCGCGTTACGGCCGACCGCGAAACCGTTACCACCGCCGAAGGCATCGGTGGCCTCGCCCTTGCCGCCCTCCACCATGGGGAAGGTGAAGAAGCCGAGTTGCCCGCCGATGCCCAACTTGCTGGTCGACGACGACGCCTGGATGGAGGGGGCCCACTGGCCCATCAACTCCATGGCAGCCTCGCCGTTACCCATCGCCGCCGCCTGTCCGTCCGACGAACCGTACTCGGCTCGTCGGAAGCCCGGCTGGAACGGTTGCAGGTCGATCAGTTCACGGAAGCGATCGCCGGCGGCCACGAAATCCGGGGTGTTGAAGTTGCCGTCCTCGGCCGCGCGCCGCAACGCACCGAGGCCACCGATGCGCATCGCCAGGTACGCCCAGTAGTAGTGCCCGGGCCACTTGTCCTTGCCGGCCAACGCGATGGGCACGATGCCCGCGGACTTGAGCTTGCCGACCGCCGTCAGCAACTGCGACCAGGTGTTCGGCGGCGAGGTGATGCCGGCCTCGGCGAAGAGGTCACGGTTGTACCAGAAGCCGATCATGCCGATGTCGAACGGGATGCCGTAGATCCGGCCGTTGACGGTGTACGGCTGCAACGCGGCCGGCAACAGCTGGCCGATCCACGGCGACACCTCCGAGGTGAGGTCCTTGACCAGCCCCGCCTCCACCTGCTGGCGCAGCAGTCCACCGCCCCAGGACTGGAACAGGTCCGGTGGCGTGCCGGCCTTGACGACCTTGGCCAGTTCGGCCTTGAACACCTCGTTCTCCTGCGGCTTCACCTCGATCGTGACGTTCTCGTGCCGGGTCTCGTACAACCTCGCCATCTCGGCCCACACCGGCAGCATGGGCTCGGTGTTCTGGATGTGCCACCACCTGATCCGTTGTGGACCGACGGGCCCGCTGGGTTCGTCACCCGCACAGCCGCCGAGCAGGAGCGCACCGGCACCGGCACCGGCCAGACCGAGCAGCGACCTGCGGGAGACGTGCGCTGTCATGACTCATCCCTTCATGTGACGTGCGCGAGCAGCACCACAATCGGCGAGAGGCCAGTCGGCAGCCCGAAAGTTTCAGCCCAATGCCGGTATTTTCGAGGTGATGGCCGGCACGTTACGACGCGTCGACACACGCGGTCAAGAGGGGTGTCGCAAGCAGACTCCAGCCGCTAGCGTGTGGGCAATCCTGGCGTGTCCATCGATGAATTTTCCGGAAGTGCACCGGGATCAGAAGCTACGCGATCAGCCGGAAGGAGTCGCACATGTCGACCGAGATCGCAGCCGTGACGACCAGCCGGTCGATCCGCAATCCCGTGCTCCCCGGCTGGATCGACCTGCGGTCACGCCCATCGCACCTGCGCGTCCACGGTGGCCGGTCCCCGGTCGACGAGCAGACCCCGAGCCCGGTGGCACGGCGGGCCGGGGCGGCACGCTGCTCGCTGGAGACGGTCGAGTTCGATCCCGGCAACCACCGGCATCTGGCCAGCCTGACCGGCTATTACAACACCCAGAACTGGCACTATCTGTACCTCACCCGGGCCGACGACGGACGGACCGGGCTGGAACCGCTCGGTGGCGACGGCCACTACGCCGACTTCGACCACACCACCTACCGCCAAGAGGTCTGAGCGATGTCATCTCGCACCTCTCCCCCGCTGGCGCCGCAGCACGCCAGTTCCGGGCCGGGCATCGCGGCCTGCCCCGAAGCGACGATCGGCACCGACCGCGTCCTCTGCCTCACCTTCGACGACGGGCCGCACCCGGTGCACACCCCGCGCCTGCTCGACGTGCTCGCCGCCCACGACGTGCCAGCGGTCTTCTTCCTCCAGGGCAATCAGGCCGCGAGGTACCCCGAGCTGGTCCGCCGGATCACCGCCGCCGGGCACGCGCTGGGCAACCACAGCATGCACCACGACGACATGAGCGACTGGACTCTCGGCCGGATCGCCTCAGACCTGCTGGAAACCAACGCGATCATCCGCCGGGCCGTGCCACACGCACCGCTGCCCTACTTCCGGGCCCCGTACGGTGCCTGGGGGCAGAGCCCGACGGTGGCGACCGCGTTGGGGATGCGGCCGATGGGCTGGCAGTTGGCCGTGACCGACTGGGTGCCACCCGGCACCGACGAACTGGCCCGGCGCCTCACCGACGGGGTCACCCCCGGTGCGGTGGTGCTGCTGCACGACGGCGGAGGCGACCGCAGCCAGACCGTCGACGCCGTCGACCTCGTCATCCCACAGCTGCGGGCAGGTGGCTGGCAATTCGCCCTGCCCCCGCCGGCCTGCGCCCCCGCCCGCCACTGACCAGCGCGTTGTCACCCCCGGGCCGCTGCGGCGCTGCGTTCAGGGCAGCGGCTCCGGATCCAGTTGGCGTACGGACTCCTTGCCGGGGGTCTCGACGTCGGCCAGGTCGTACGCCGACCTGACCCGGACGGCCCGCGAGATCGCGACGGCCGCGGCGATGACGCCGAAGGCCACCGTCAGCACCGCTGCGGCCAGGATGGTGGCCTCGGCACCAACGCCGGTGATCAGCGGCCCGGCGGCGATGGTGCCCAGCGGCACGGACAGGGTCGTGATCGCGGCGTACGCGGCGAGGACCGGCGCTCTTGCGGCGCCGTCGGTGCTGCGTTGCAGCAGCGCCATCGTGGTCGCCGGATACGGCGCCCAGATCAGTCCGCCGATCGCGATGGCGACCAGTGCCACGCCGATCGGCGCGCCGACGCCCAGCGGCAGCAGTGCCGCACCCCAGCCGAGGACGATGGCGATGGTGGTCGGCCACAACCGCCAACGGCGCAGGTAGCCGGCCGCGAACCCGCCGATGATCGCCCCGACGCCGAATGCCGTCCAGAACGCGGCCAGGGTGCCGGCGGAGTTGTCGAGCGCCTCGGCGACGTGGATCGGCAGGGCCACCTGGACCGGCCCGTAGAGGAAGAAGAACCCGAAGGTGAGGGCGGACAGACCGAGCAGCCGGCGGTCACGCCAGATCGCGGTGAAGCCGGCGAGGCTCGACCCCCGGCGTTCCTCGATCGGCGCACGGGCCGTCCTCGGCACGGCGAGCAGGTAACTGACCGCCAGTACGGCGAACGTCGCGGCGGCGACGGCGATGACGAGCACCGGCCCGCCGGCAGCGATGAGCAGTGCCGCCAGGGCCGGACCGACCAGGGTCGACGCCTCGCTGAACAGGCCGATGAGCGCGTTGCCCGCCAGCCGATGCTCCGCCGGCAGCAGCTCCGCGATGAGGGTGAACCGGCCTGCCGACCCCCACGACCGCAACAGCGAGGAGAGCCCCAGCAGCACCGTGTACCAGCTGATGTCGAGGGCCCCGGCGAGGTGGACGACGGGGATCGCCCCGAGCATCACCGCCCGGACGACCGCGTCCCACGCGGCCAGCTGAGCACCGCTGCGACCGCTGAGCACCCGGGCGAACAACACGGTTCCGAGCGCACCCGGCAGCGTGTAGGCCGCTACCGCAGCGGCCACCCAGACACCGGCGTTCGCCTGGGGAGCCAACTGAATGGCCAGCCAGCTGACCGCCAGCAGGCCCATTCCCTCACCGACATAGGACAGCGCGAATCCCGGCAGCAGCCGCCGCAGGACCGGATGCCGGAGCACCGGCCAGTAAGGTGACGAACGCACGAACGCCGGAGGGGCCATGCGGGAAGTCTCGCAGCCAGGCCGATCCATCCGGTCCGGACTTCGCGCCCGGCAGAACGCGGCTCACCAACCGGTGTGCTCACAGATTCAAAGGCGAGAAAGTGCCCGGACGGACATGACGTGCTGGTGGGCGATACTGGGTTTGAACCAGTGACCTCTTCCGTGTCAAGGAAGCGCGCTCCCACTGCGCCAATCGCCCGTGGTGACCGCCACACCCCATCGGGGTGTGGGCGAATCGCGAGCGGACGACGGGATTCGAACCCGCGACCCTCACCTTGGCAAGGTGATGCGCTACCAGCTGCGCTACGTCCGCCTGCCCCGGCGCACCGCCGGGGACGGGCCAACTCTACCCGATGACAAGATCGCCCGAACGGCCACCCCACACCACCGGTGATTGCGCCGCTCACCGGCGGGGTACAGACCCCCTCGACAGCACACCGCATCCCCGAAAAAGGAGGCTGTCATGGGTATCGGCACCAGTATCTTCCTGCTCGCGGTGGGCGCCATCCTCACCTTCGCGCTCAACGCCAGCATCGGCGGTCTGGACCTGGACGTCGTCGGCTGGATTCTGATGGCTGCCGGTGTGGTCGGTCTGATCATGACCACGCTCGTCTGGGGACGCCGGCGGCAGGTGGTGGCCACCACCGAGGAGCCGGTGGAGTACCGCCGGGTCGAGGAGCGTCGGGACGTCGCGCCGCCGCTGTGACCGGCGTCCAAAGGAGTTGGTACGACGATGGCGGCCACCGGCCGGTGGCCGCCATCGTCGTGTCCGAGAGCGGGTCCGAAGTCCCGTGCATCCGAGCCGAGCCCGGTCAGCGGGCGCGTTCGGCCAGTTCCGCGCTGACCGTGGCGTCCCAGTCGATGCGGTAGCGCTGCTCGGCGCCGAGAGAACGCTCCGGGTTGAGGAAGGTGCGCAACGCCAACGGCATCATGATCCGCATCATCCGCTTCGCGATCGGTCCCGCCGTCTTGGTGGAGGTGGTCTGCCGACCACGCCGGACGACCTTCTCCACCCGTGGACGGCGCAGTCGCTCGTAGGCGGCGAACGCCGCCGGCAGGTCGGGACAGTCGCGCAGGCAGCGCGCCAACTGCACGGCGCTCTCCACGGCCAGTGATGCGCCCTGGCCGGAACTGGGTGACGGTGCGTGCACCGCGTCACCGACCAGGACCATCCGGTCGCGGTACCAGTGCGGCACCGACGGCATGCTCTCGATCGACCCGATCGCCACCACGTCGGCGGGGTCGGTGTACGCGAGCACCTGCCGGGCCGGCACGTCGTCGGCGTACACCTCGCGGAGCCGGTGCAGCCACTGGTGCGGCGGGGTCCGGTTCGCCTCGGACCAGGTGGTCGGTCGCGGGTCGGGCATGTTGGCGAACCAGGCCGTCCGGCCGTCGGGCTCGACCCAGTAGCCGAAGAACCCCCGGGAGCCGAAGACGAGATACATCGCCTCCGGGTCCGCGTCGGGCACCGCGTACCGGGCGGCGCCGCCGAGGTTGAGCAGCGGCAGCACCTGCGGGTCGGGGGCGGCCGGATCGATCAGCGTACGCACCCGGGAGCGGATGCCGTCGGCACCGACCAGCAGGTCAGCGGCGGCGGTCGAGCCGTCGGCGAAATGGGCCAGCACCCCGTCGACGGTCGACTCGGCGTCCACCAGGCGCTTGCCGTACACGATCGGCACGCCCTGCGCCTCGGCCCTTTCGCGCAACGCCCGCGCCAGGTCGTCACGCCACAGACCGATGGTGACCGGCTCGACGGCGACGTGTGGCAGCACGCCGATCCGCCCACCACGGCCGTCGGTGACCACGGTCCGACGCATCGGCAGACCGACCTCGCGTACGGCCTGCTCGGCGTCGACTGCACGAAGCGCCGCCAGCCCGTTGGGGGCCAGGGTCAGGGTGACGCCGGCACCGTCTGCGGCGGAGGGGTGCCCCTCGTACACCGTCGCCTCGATCCCCGCGCGGCGCAGGGCCATCGCGGTCACCGGCCCGGCGATGCCACCACCGACGACCAGGGCGGTACGCACAGCGGTCATGTTCGATCCCCCATGGTTTCCTGCCAGGACTTCGCGTAGTCCGGCTGCTTCAGTGACTCGACCAGTTCGGTGACGAAACGCCGCTCCGCCTCCAGCAGGGCGAGGCTGTACTCCTCCTCCACCAGGAAGATCCAGGCGACGCCGTCGGCGCGGGCCTCCGCCACGGTGGTCCGGGTCTCCTCGATCCGCCCGGCCAACGCCGCCGACCGGCGCCGCAACACCTCGACGGCCTCTTCGGGCGGCAGCAGGCTCAACAGCGACAGCGCGACGGCGAAGTGTGGGTACTCCTGGCGTGGCTGGGCGAGCAGCGTACGCAGCCAGTCGTGCACCTCGTGCCGGCCGTCGTCGGTGATCGCGTACACCGTCCGCTCGGGTCGGGCGCTGTCCCGGACGGTTTCCTGTGGTGCGACGAAGCCCGCTCGGGTGAGCTGTTCGATCACCATGTACAGCGCGCTGCGGGTGTAGCGGATCTGCCGGTCCTGGCCGGTCTGTTTGAGTCGCCGCCCCAACTCGTAGGGGTGCATCGGCTCCCAGAGCAGCCAGGCGAGGACGGCCAGGGCCAGCGGGTTGGGGACCTTGCGTCGGCGCTCCACGGCAACTCCTTTAGTCAATCCTGACTATGCAGGACTGACTAAAGGGACGTCAAGGCTGCATCGACGATCAAGGCAGTTGGGCGACCGACCTGATCTACGACGGTCGAGCGGAAACGATGAAGCCCGCCACCGATGTCCGGTGACGGGCTTCGCCTGTGTCAATCAACTGGTGGGCGATACTGGGTTTGAACCAGTGACCTCTTCCGTGTCAAGGAAGCGCGCTCCCACTGCGCCAATCGCCCTTGCTGTTTTCCGAGGTGGGGACGGGATTTGAACCCGCGTACACGGCTTTGCAGGCCGTTGCCTCGCCTCTCGGCCACCCCACCGAGGTTGCCCCCGTCAAGCGTGGCGGCAGCTCCGAGCGGACGACGGGATTCGAACCCGCGACCCTCACCTTGGCAAGGTGATGCGCTACCAGCTGCGCTACGTCCGCATGCCCCCGGCGTGTTTCCGGTGACGGATGAGAACTTTAGCCGAGCGATGGAACGGTTGCCAAATCGGGTACCGCCCTCCGGCGAGTCAGAAACCTCCACGCCTGACCTTCCTAGGAGGATGGGTAGCTAACCAGCCGGAAAGGTGAAAGACGAACGAAAAGCTCCCCCACGTAACAACTGTCCGGAGTCCGACTGTCATAAGACAGATCAACCAGGGTTCGGTGACAGGCCGTATCCGCTTCGATGGGCTACGGTGACGGACGTGACGAGACGTGCGGCCGAAATCCGCCTGGATGCCCTGCTACGCACCGCGTGTGACGTGATTGCGCAGCGCGGTCTGGCGAACACCCGCACGGCGGACGTGGCGCAGGCCGCCGGGGTGAGCCAGGCACTGGTCTTCTACCACTTCGCCACCAAGGAACGCCTGCTCGCCCAGGCGTTCGCCTACGCCGTCGAGCAGGATCTGGCCCGGCTGGACACGGTCACCCGGTCCAGTGCCCCACCGCTGACCAAGCTGCGGCGCATCCTTCGGCTCTACACCCCGGCCGGGCGGCCCACCTCCTGGTCGATGTGGATCGACGGCTGGTCGGAGTCACTGCGTACCCCCGAACTGGAAAAGGTCTCCCGCCGCCTGGACCTGCGTTGGCGGCAGGACCTCGCCGCGGTGATCTCCGACGGGGTGCGCGAGGGCGTCTTCGAGTGCGCGGATCCGGCCGGGGCGGCCTGGCGGATCAGCGCGGTGATGGACGGCCTGGCGGTGCAGTTCGCGGTGCACGACCGGGTGATCTCCCGCCGGCAGTTCGCCGAATGGGTACGCCTGGTGACCGCCCGGGAACTCGGGCTCGATCCGGCACAACTGGACTGAGCCCCGACCCCCTCCCGGGAACCGGTCACCGCCTGCGCTCCTGGCCGCCACAATGACGCCATGGACCTGCTGGAGACGTATCGGCGCAGCATGGCCGAGTTCACCGAACGGGTGCGACTGGTCGACCCCGGGCAGTGGTCGGCGCCCACCCCGTGCGCCGACTGGGACGTCCGTACGCTGGTCAATCACGTGGTCGGTGAGGACCGTTGGAGTGCCGCCCTGCTCGCCGGCCGGACCATCGCCGAGGTCGGCGACCGGTACGACGGTGACCAACTCGGCGCGGACCCGGTCGAGGCCGCCCGCGACGCGGCAGCACAGGCCGAACTGGCCGCCACCCGCCCCGGGGCGCGGGATGCCACCGTGCACCTGTCGGCCGGCGACACCTCGGCCGAGGAGTACCTGCGCCAACTGATCGCCGAACACCTCGTACACGGCTGGGATCTCGCCGTGGCGATCGGCGCCGATCCGTTACTGGACGCCGACGCGGTCGCCGAGTGCGCCCGCTGGTTCTCCGGCGAGGCCGACGACTACCGGCGCAACGGCCTGGTCCGCGCCGAAGTGGGTGTCCCCGCCTCCGCCGACCAACAGGACCGGCTCATCGCCGCCTTCGGCCGGGACCCCGACTGGGCGCCGTGACCGCCGAACGCCGACGGACTGCCCCATTCAGCGGGGCACGGTCCGCCACCGCCGCCGGTCGGGCTGCCGCTCCCACTCGCCGGGCGACCGTTCCCATTCGCCGCCCCCTGCCGGGGCGACCGTGACGGCCGCACCGTCGGCCACCTCCGGATCGCGGGTCAACTGCCGCAGCCGCATGAGCAGACCGACGCCGAGGAAGAGCAGCAGTCCACCGAGCAGGAAGGCGGCCTCGGTCAGGCCGATCCCGCTACCGGACTGCGAGACCCGGTTGCCGGCCGCACCGGCGGCCGGCGGATCCGCCGCCCCGCCGGCGATCGCGTCGTCTTCGACGGCATCGGGCTCCTCGTCGGCCGGATCCACCGTCGGCACCTCGGTGGGCTCATCGGTCGGGTCCACCGTCGGCACCGAACTCGGTGTCGGCGCCGCGGTGGTGGGTGGTGTCACCGCGCCCCGGCCGACCACCTCGCGCGTCGCCGTCTGGCGCGACAACAGCCGCAGGTTCCGGTCGTACGCCTCGGCGGCCAGGCTCACCCTGCCCTGCTCGACGTCCCCGGTGAACCCGATCCGGTACTGGGCGGTCACCGTCCGCCCCCGACAGAGGGTGCCCGGATCCAACTGACGGTCGGTCAACCGGGCCACATCACCGTCGACACGGACCTCCACCGGGAACGAGCCGGTCTCCTCGATCCGGTCCACCCGCACCTGATCCAGTCGCAGCCCCTGCACCGCGAGCACCATCGACCAGCGGACCTTCAGGCAGCCGCCCGGGTCGTCGCGGGACACCACGGCGGAAACCGTCGCCGCCCGTCCGCCCGCCGTGAACTGCTCCGGCAGACCGCTGAGTTCGGTGGCGAACGCCGCGTGCGCAGGGGCGGCCATGGCGACGTCCACCCCGGTGAGACAGGCCAGCACCACCCCGATCCGTAGCGTGCCGCGCCACAGCCTCTTCACGATCCGTCCTCCCGTTGGTCGTCTCCATCGGCAACGCTAGGAGCGCCGGAGACCAGCCGGTAGACGGGTGTGTTCGCACGGGGTGTGAAGCAAGATGCCCCTTTTCACGTACGGTATTGAACCGCTCACCGGCGACCCGCGACACGCCGTGGAATGCGCCGATGGACAATCACCGGATGCCCGCGCTCTCCACCGCCTTCGTCCGGCTGCACGCCCGGCTCGCGCCCGTCGCCTTCGTACCCGAGGTGCGGCTGCATCAGGCCGACGAGCCGATCGGGTTGTGGGAGTTGACCGAGGGCGAGTTCCGCAGCGACCAGCCGCCGCCGTTCTGGGCCTTCGCCTGGGCCGGCGGACAGGGCCTCGCCCGGTACGTCACCGACCATCCGCAGCTGTCCGCCGGCCGCCGGGTGCTCGACCTGGCGTCCGGCTCCGGTCTGGTGGCCATCGCCGCCGCCCGGGCCGGCGCCACCGCCGTACGCGCCGTGGAGGTCGACCCGCTGGCCGTCGCGGCGATCACGCTCAACGCCGAGGCCAACGGGGTACGCGTCGACGCCGAACTCGGCGACATCCTCAACGGCGACGCCGGGGACGCCGAGATGATCTTCGCCGGCGACGTTTTCTACAGCGCGGCCATGGCCAACCGGGTGCTGCGTTTCCTGCTGCGCGCCGCGCGCGGCGGGGCGCAGGTGCTGGTCGGTGACCCCGGACGGGCCTTCCTGCCCCGGGACCGCTTCGACGAACTCGCCAGTTACGACGTGCCGGTCAGCGAGGCGTTGGAGAGCGTACGGGTGAAGCGCACCACCGTGTGGCAGCTCCGCGCGGGACGGCCGGAGGCGACCAACTAGCGTGGCGCCCGTGCTGTTCCGCAGCTGGGAGCAGGCCCCGGCAGCGCACGACGAGGCCCGGGCCGACAGCGGTGTGGCCCGCGTCGCCGACCATCTGGGAGTCGAGCATCTGCTGGTGACCCGGCACGCGCTGGTCCGGCAGGTGCTGACCGACCCGAGGACGTACCGGCCCGACAACGCCCTGGACGCGGTGACCCCGATGCCGGTGTCCGCGCTGCGGATCCTCGCCGCGCACCGGTTCCGGCTGCCGCCGACGCTGGCCAACAACGGCGGCGTCAGCCACCCGGGCATCCGGGCCCTGGTCGCCGACGCTCTGCACCCGAAGCGGGTGGCCGATCAGCAGGACTGGCTGACCGCGCTGGTCCGCCGGCGGGTGGCGAAGCTGACCGCCGACCTGGACGCGGGCGCGCCCGTCGACCTGCACGCCGGGCTCGCCGCCGACCTGCCGCTGCTGGTCCTGGCCCGGCTGGTCGAACTGCCCGGCGCCCCGGTCACGGCGGTGAAGAACTTCGCCCGCGCGGCCCTGGAACTGTTCTGGGCTCCGTTGGACGTCGACCGGCAGCAGCGGCTCGCCACCGAGGTGGGCCACTTCCACCGGGTGCTGCGGGAGTTCGCGGCCACCGGCGGCGGCCTGGCCGCGTCCCTGCGCGCCGCCGGGCACCCGCCCGACGTGGTGGTCGGCGCGCTGTTCTTCCTGCTGGTCGCCGGCCAGGAGACCACCTCACAGTTCCTCACCCTGCTGATGCACCGGCTCACCGGCGAGCCGGCCGTGCTCGCCGGGCTGCGGGACGGCTCGGTCGCGGTCGCCGACGTGGTCGAGGAGGGGCTGCGGCTGGAGCCGCCGATCGTCACCTGGCGGCGGGTGGCCGCCCTGGACACCACGCTGGGCGGTACGGCGGTGGCGGCGGGCACCAGCATCGTGTTGTGGCTGGCCCGCGCCGGGCGGGACCCGGCGGTGGTGGAACTGCCCGACGAGTTCCGGCCGGGGCAACGCGGGTCACGCCGGCACCTGGCCTTCGGGGCAGGCGCACACCGCTGCGTGGGCGACCAACTCGCCCGGATGGAGGCCGCCACGGTGGTGGCGGAGACCGCGCCGCTGCTGGCCGAGGTCCGCGTGCTCCGCGCGCCCTGGTACCCGGACAACCTCACCTTCCGGATGCCGGACACCCTGCTCGTCGCCCGCTGAGCGCCGACGCGCTCAGCTGATCTCGTCGGCCCAGGCCCGCCAGTCGTCGAGCACCCCGTACAGCGCCGGGGTCAGCCAGCCCGGTGCGGACCGGCGGAACACGCCCGGGTCCATCGCGCCGGCACCGGTCGGCAGGGCACCGAGCAGGTTCGGCAGCAGGTCGCTGAGGTTGGCCCAGTGCACCAGTTCCGGATCGGCCGGCCAGGCGCCGACCACCACCCCGGCCGGCACCGCCCGCCGGTCCAGGGCCTCCAGGGTGAGTGCGGTGTGGTTGAGGGTGCCGAGCCCGGCGCGGGCCACCACCACCGCCGGAGCGCCCAGCGACACCGCCAGGTCGGCCACCGTCCACGGCTCGCCCGAGGGCCGCAATCCCATCGGTACGAGCAGCCCACCGGCCCCCTCGACCAGCACCAGGTCGTGTTTGTCGGCCTCGTCGCGAATCGCGTCGACCGCGTTGTACAGCTCCAGGGGCGGCAACTCGGCTACTCGGGCGGCGGCCAGCGGGGCGAGCGGGTCGGGATAGCTGGCCAGGGTGCGGCCGGTCATCGGGGCGGCCAGTCGGGTGATCGCCTCGACGTCACCGGTCTCGCCGGTGGCCGTACCGGTCTGGCCGGGTTTGACCACCGCGACCCGCAGCCCGGCCGCCTGCGCGGCGGCCGTGATGGCCGCGGTCACCACGGTTTTGCCGACCTCGGTGTCGGTCCCGGTGACCAGCACCGCTCCCCGCCACTGATCCGTCATGGCGCACATTCCACGATGACCTCCAGGGCATGCTCGAAGTCCGCCTGCGGCACCCCCGCGCCGATCGTCAGCCGCAGCCGGGAACGGCTGTCCGGGGTGGAGGGCGGACGGAAACAGCCGACCGCGACACCCCGGTCCCGGCAGGCAGCGGCCCAGGCGGTCGCCGCCTCCGGGCCGGGCGCGGTGACCGAGACGACGGCGGCGTCGGGGGTGGAGACGTCCAGTCCGGCGGCGCGTAGCCGCCGCACCGTCAGGGTGGCCCGCTCGGCCAGCACGGCGCGCAGGTCGTCGCCGGTGCGGGCCAGTTCGACGGCGGCGTGTACCCCGGCGGCCACGGCCGGCGGCAGCGCAGTGTCGTAGATGAAGGTCCGGGCGGTCTCCACCAGATGCCGGACGAACTCGGCCGGACCCGCCACCACGCCGCCAGCCCCGCCGAGCGCCTTGGACAGGGTGGCGGTGACCACCACGTCAGGTGCACCGGCCAGCCCGGCGGCGGCCACCGCGCCGGCACCGGCCGGTCCGGTCACGCCGAGCCCGTGCGCGTCGTCGATCAGCAGCAACGCCCCGTGTTCACGGGCGACCCGGTGCAGCCGGACCAGCGGGGCCAGGTCACCGTCGACCGAGAAGATCGACTCGGTGACCACCACCGCCGGTCGGCCGGGCGCCGCCGCCAGGGCCGCCGCGACCGCGGCGACATCGGCGTGCGGGGTGACCACCGTTTCCGCCCCGGAGATGCGGCACCCGTCGATCAGACTGGCGTGGTTGTGCGCGTCGGAGACCAGCAGCGTACGGGGACGCACCAGCGCCCGGACGGCACCGACGTTGGCCAGATATCCGGAGGAGAAGACCAGGGCCCGGTCGGTGCCGAGCCAACCGGCGAGGGTGTCCTCCAGCGCGTGGTGCGCGTCGGTGGAGCCACGGACCAGTCGTGAACCGGTCGCCCCCAGCCCGTACCGGGACAGCGCCTGTGTCGCGGCGGCGATCACCTCGGGGTGCCCGGACAGCCCCAGGTAGTCGTTGCCGGCCAGGTCGACCACGACGTCGGCAGCGGTACGCGGGTACAGCCGGCGGGTCAGTCCCGCCTTCGCCCGCAGCTCGGCGCGACGGTTCAGCGCCGCCAGCCAGTCCGCCACCGTCACGCCCCCTCCCGCGTTACCGCCGGGCGAAATTACCACCCGCACAGACGGCCCCGGCGTGGCGCCGTACGGCTCGCCGGCAAGCGGTGACCCACCGTCCGGGCTTGCTCGCCGCGCCCGTTTCCGCCCGTCTGGCGGCCTTGTAGGGTACGTGCCATGCCAGAGATCCTCGACCAGGCCCGCACCCAGGTGCTGGAGGACGGCGTCGGCCTCGACCAGGCCGGCGTCCTCGCCGTGCTGAACCTGCCCGACGAGCACCTGACCGCCACGCTGCAACTCGCCCACGAGGTGCGGATGCGCTGGTGCGGCCCGGAGGTGGAGGTCGAGGGCATCGTCTCGCTGAAGACCGGCGGCTGCCCGGAGGACTGCCACTTCTGCTCCCAGTCCGGCCTGTTCACCTCCCCGGTACGGTCGGTCTGGCTGGACATTCCGTCGCTGGTCAAGGCGGCCAAGCAGACCGCCGCCACCGGGGCGACCGAGTTCTGCATCGTGGCCGCCGTGCGCGGCCCGGACGCCCGGCTGATGAAGCAGATGCGCGAGGGCGTGGCAGCGATCAAGGCCGAGGTCGACATCCAGGTCGCCGCCTCGCTGGGCATGCTCACGAAGGAGCAGGTCGACGAACTGGTCGAGATGGGTGTGCACCGCTACAACCACAACCTGGAGACCTGCCGCTCCTACTTCCCGAACGTGGTCACCACGCACTCGTGGGAGGAGCGCTGGGAAACCCTGCGGATGGTCCGCGAATCCGGCATGGAAGTCTGCTGCGGCGGCATCCTCGGCCTCGGTGAGACGGTGGAGCAGCGGGCCGAGTTCGCCGCCCAACTCGCCGAACTGGACCCGCACGAGGTGCCGTTGAACTTCCTCAACCCCCGCCCCGGCACGCCGCTGGGCGACCGTCCGGTGGTCGAGGGCAAGGACGCGCTGCGGGCCATCGCCGCGTTCCGGCTGGCCATGCCGCGCACCATCCTGCGGTACGCGGGCGGCCGGGAGATCACCCTGGGTGACCTGGGTACCCGTGACGGTCTGCTCGGCGGCATCAACGCGGTGATCGTCGGCAACTACCTGACCACCCTCGGTCGGCCCGCCACCGACGACCTGAAGCTGCTCGACGACCTGAAGATGCCGGTCAAGGCGCTGTCGGCGACGCTGTGACGCCGATGGGCGAAATGGTCGAAGCGTGGTGTGACCGGTGCGGGCAGGCCGCCGCGACCGGGCCGCACGACGGCTGCGCGGCGGCCCGCGCGCTGGAGCCACCCCGCTACTGTGCGCGCTGTCGGCGTCGGATGAAGGTGCAGGTGCTGCCGGTCGGCTGGTCGGCGGTCTGCGTCGAGCACGGCGAATTGCGAGGCTGAGCA
This sequence comes from Micromonospora sp. NPDC051196, assembly GCF_040682415.1. Lineage (NCBI taxonomy): Bacteria > Bacillati > Actinomycetota > Actinomycetes > Micromonosporales > Micromonosporaceae > Micromonospora > Micromonospora sp. NPDC051196. The sequence continues at coordinate 1,166,989 of NZ_JBFBAY010000001.1, read as the reverse complement.
TGCTGCTGCGGGGACGTTCGGTGGTGCTGCGACCGGTGACGGCTGCGGACGTGCCCGCCCTCGCGGCGATCCGCGCCGAGCCGGAGGTGCGCCGTTGGTGGCGCGGCGACGACGACCTGGCCGCCGCCGTCGCCGCCGATCTCGCCGACGAGGACCTGACGGTGTACGCCGTCGAGCACAACGGCCGGGTGGTCGGGGCCATCCAGTGGTACGCCGAGGAGGATCCCGACTACCGGCACGCCAGCCTGGACATCTTCCTGGACCCGTCGGTACGCGGTGCCGGGCTCGGCGGCGACGCCATCCGCACCCTGGTCCGGCACCTGGTCGACGCCCACGGCCATCACCGGTTCACCATCGACCCGGCCGCGGCGAACACCCCCGCGATCCGGGCGTACGCCAAGGTCGGTTTCCGCCCGGTCGGGGTGCTGCGCCGCTACGAGCGCGGCGCCGACGGCCGCTGGCACGACGGCCTGCTGATGGACCTGCTCGCCGACGAACTGGCCGACTGACGTCGTCTGGGCGGCGGTCGAGCAGCCCGGCGACGTACGCCCGGAACGACTCTTCCGCGTCCACACCCACCTCCCGACCACCAACACGCCCGTACCGGGCCTCAGGGGTGGGGGCGGATCACGGTAACCGGACAAGGCAGGCTGCGCCCAGCCTCAAGATCGCACTCGATGTCGGATCGAGTGGTTACCGTGACGATCGGAGGCCACTCGATCTCAGATCGAGCGTGATCTTGCCCCTTTGGTTCCCGACACAAGTGAGCAGGGCTGCGTGCGTCGGATCGTCAGCAGCTACGACAAGACCGCCGATGCCGGTATGGAGCGGCTGCCCGTCGATGCCGGTGACCACACAGCCGGCCGTCTGGCACACCGCGATGCCGGCCGCGAAGTGAACGCTGTCGCGCAGCCGGCCGTCGGTGACGTAGGCGGCTCGGCGGCCAGCGACGACCCGGACGAGGGCGGGGCGGCTCGCCGGTCGGCGAGCCGCCCCCTCACGCTGCGTACGTCAGGCGATGGTGCAGGTGTTGCCGTTGAGGGTGAAGCTGGTCGGCCTCGGGTTGCTGCCGGTATGGGTGCCGTTGAAGCCGATGCTGGTCGAGGCACCGGGCGCGATGGTGCCGTTGTAGGACATGTTGGTGGCGGTCACCGACGTGCCGGTCTGTTGGAAGTTGGCCGACCAGCTCTGGCCGACCCGCTGGCCGCTGTGCGGGAAGGTGAACGCCAACGTCCAGCCGTTGATCGTGGTGGTGCCGGTGTTGGCGATGGTGATGCTCGCGGTGAAGCCGGTGCCCCAGTCGTTGGTGCCGTAGGTGATCCGGCAGGGCGAGGTGGGCAGCGGCGCCGACGTCGTCACGGTCACCCGGTCCGAGGGTGGCGAGGCGTTGCCGGCCGCGTCGATCGCGACCACGTAGAAGTAGTACGACACGTCAGGTTGTAGACCGGTCACCTGGTACGTGGTGCCGGTGACCGTGGCGACCAGGACGTCACCGAGGGCCGGTCCCCGGTAGATCCGGTAGCCGGTCACCCCCACGTTGTCGGTCGACGGCGTCCAGGTCAGGGTCGCCCCGGTCGAGGTGATCGCCGAAGCCGTCAACGAGCCGGGCGCGGTGGGTGGCTGGTTGTCCCCGTCGTCGACGGCCGGCACGGTCACGGTCAGCATCGGCGAGTGGGACGAGGTGTTGCCGGCCTTGTCCCGAGCCTGCACGGTGATCTCGTAGGTGCGTCCCGGCGACACGCTGAGCACCAGCGAGTTCGTGCTGGAGGGGTACCAGCTGTAGGTGTCGCTGCCGACCACGTGGGTGTTGACGATGTAGACGTCGACACCGCTGCCGCTGTCCGTCGACGGCGCCCAGGTCAGATTCACCGAACGGGAGGCGACCGAGGTTGCCACCGGCGTACCGGGAACGGTCGGCGGTGTGGTGTCCGTACTGGTGGCGGGCTCCTCGCCCCACACCCGCTGGCCGCCAACGTACAGCGGCACCTTGCGGTTGGGCCCGGCGGTGGCCTGGTACGACGGGTCGTCGCTCGGGTCCCACGCGACACCCTCGGGGACGCCGATCTTGAACTGCACCTCCATCCGGTGCTGCGACTGACCGGCCGGCGCGATGGTGTGCCCGGTGCAGTCGACCTCGACGTAATAGAGATCGCCGCCCACGTTGCGGGCGGAGGTGGGCGCCGGGCAGCCCTGGGTGTAGCCGGGGGTGACCACCACCGGCGACAGGCCCAGGCCGCTGACCCGGAAGTAGTAGCGGAACTTGGCGTCGGTCAGCGCCCGCGCCGGGAAAGCCGACTTGTTGTAGACGATGGCCTTGATCCCGGTGGCCCGCGGCTCGTTCTGCATGACCGTGGTCTCCACGGTCAACTCGTCGATGTCCGGCTGCTCGGCGACCGGGAAGTTGGCCAGCGGGGTGCCGCCGTACTCCTGGGTCAGCCGGGCCAGCGCGGAGGTGAAACCGGCGTTGTAGTCGGTGGCCACCTCGTTCATCACGTAGTCCGACCGGTTGTCGGTGTACGCGTCGTTCGGCGAGGACGGCCCGCCGACCAGGGCGCCGTAGAGGGTGTGCCGGGTCTCGGTGGGTACGGTCATGCTGTCCCACCAGGAGCCGTGCGCGGTGCGGTGGTGCGGGTTGCGCGGTGAGTTGGCGCCGAACCCGATCTGGTAGCTGGAGTTGCGCGGGTTGTCGCCAAGCGCGTAGTTGATCTGCCGGACGGCGAAGTCCTTGTAGCGCGCCTTGCGGGTCGCGTCGGTGGTCTTGTCGCTGTAGACCAGCGCGGCGAACGCCGTGTTGGCCGCGTAGCGCAACGCCCCCCAGGAGTCGAGCACCGCCATCCCGCCGGGCGAGTACCGGACCCGCTCGCCGTTGACGCCGACGGTCCAGAAGTCCAACCACCGGTTGGCGTCGTCGATGTACTTCTGCTTGCCGGTCAGGTTGGCCAGCAGCACGTACGCCCCGAACTGCTTGTTGTCCCAGGCCACCGTCCACTTGTAGGAGCGGGTGGTGGTCTGCGGCTCGGTGCCGAGGCGGTCGTACTCGCTCTCCGCCTTGGTCAGGTACGCGGCGTCGCCGGTGGCCCGGTACAGCCAGATCGCACCCCAGACCAGTTCGTCCTGGTAGCCGCTCCACGAGCGGTAGAAGCTGGTCGCATCGGTGATGCACTCGTGGTAGCTCTTGCGCACCGTGTCGGCGAAGGTGTAGAGCTGCCGCGCGTGGGTGAGCAGCTTGTCGGCGTACGCGGCGTCGGTGGGCCGGAACACCATCGACGACGCGGCCATCGCCGCCGCCGTCTCCGCCGCCAGGTCCGCGCCGCCACAGCTCGCATCGATCTTGTACGCGGGCCGCGCCATCGGCATCACCTCGGCCGGGCCCCACCACTTGTGGTCGTCGTCGCCCTTGCCCACCTGCCCGTAGAGCACGTTCGGCGCCGGATGCGCCTTGACGAAGTAGTCGTTGACGAACCGCAGGTTGTTCAGCAGGTGGGTGAGCTGACCGGAGGCGGCGTACCCGGCCCGGTACTCGACCGCACCCCAGGCGAGCATGGTGGCGCTGAACGCCATCGGGAAGCCGAACTTGACGTGGTCACCGGCGTCGTACCAGCCGCCGGTAAGGTCCAGCCCGACGTCGGCGCCGTCGCGCAGGGCCGAGTCGCCACGCCACGAGACCCGGTTCCAGTCCGGTAGCTCTCCGGACTGCTGCGCCTCGTAGAACAGCAGGGATTTCTGCAGCGCCTCGGCGTAGTTGAAGGCGGGCGCGGCGGCGCTGGTCGAGGCGTCGCCGGAGGTCGGGGCGGCGACAGCGGCCCCCGGTACGCCGAGCACGAGCGCGAGCCCGGTGGCGAGGGCCGTACCGGCCGTTCGGAGGCGACGGGACCAAGGCTCGCGGCCGGACTCGTCGCCGCGAGCGCGACGCGGCCGTCTGATGTGATGCATGCGGCTGCTCCTGTCGGTGCGGGGCGGGCAGCGCCGACGCGTGCCGCGTCGGAGGTGGACGGCTGCCGGCGGGGTGGCAAGGTGGCTCCAGCAGGACCGGGAGCGCTCCCATGGATAGTTAGCAATGTAATCTGGCACCGACCGGTTTGGGAAGGCCATCGCAAAGCGATGCGCAGCGTCGCAGGAGCCTCGCGCGTTACGTCGACACGCCGCCGCGCACCCCCGATTCGTCTCCGCCGTCCCGACAGCAGATCCTCCCGTCTGCCCAGGTCGGACCGTTCACCCGAGATCAACACGAGCGGTCAGCAGGCAAGCTTGTGCCATCCCCCGACCAGGTCGGGAAGCTCGCTGCATACCAACCACCAGGAAAACGGCCGCCGGTGTCCCTCCGGCGGCCGTTTTCTTGACGTACCAAGGTCGCGTACCAAGGGCGAAGGGCAGGGCCTCCGCACCGGAAGTCCTGCCCTTCTCACCGTCCTCCGCACCGGAGGTCGGTCGTCTGATCCCCGGTCAGCCCGTGCTCTCCACCGGAGTCGGCACCTCGGTGGCCAGGGGCACGGTCAGGGTCAACAGCCCTCCGTCCCGCTCGACCGTGGTCGGTCGGCGCAGCCGGCGCAGCGTACGCAGCATCGGCGTGTTGTCGGCCTGGACGTGCAGCACCATGGCCGCGTACCCGCTCGACTCGGCCTGCCGGGTCAACCGCCGCAGCAGCGTCGAACCCAGCCCTCGCCGCTGCCAGTCGTCGCGCACCAGCAACGCGAACTCCGCCTCGTCGCCCTCGGCGAGCAGGTTCGCCATCGCCACGACCGACTCCGCCGCCGGGTCCGAGCCGGTGGTGACCGCGACGAGGGTCAGCCCACGGGTCGGCTCCAGCAGCCGCCGCAGCCGCGCCGGTGCCGGTGACGTCGCCCCGCCCAGGTAGCGCCGCTGGCGGGTGCGGGCCGAACAGGCCTCGTGCAACTCGACCACCGCAGGCAGGTCCTCGGCGACCGCCGGGCGTACGGTCAGTTCGGCCCCGTCGGGCAGGACCACGGTGATCTGCTCAGCGCAGCGGCCAGCCGCGGTGGCTCCCAACTCCAACAGCGCCTGCGCCCGCGCGTACTCCGCCGGAGTGAAGCTCGGCGCGGCCCGGCGCAGGCGATACGACCCCCCGTTGGGGTCGGCCAGCAACATCGTCGCCCCGTCGATCCCGGACCGGGCCCCCTCGGGCGCGGGTCGCCAGGTCACCTCGTCCGCACCGAGCAGGGCCCGAAGCACCTCCCCGGTCGCGTCCGGGTCACGAACCAGCCGGGTCGCCAGGCCGAGCACCCGGGTCGGCTGGTCGACCAGGCCACGCGCCTCACTACGCGCCACCCAGCAGTCCCGCCCCCGGCCCCGCTCCACGGCGGCGATGAGGTCCGCCTCGTCGAGGGTGTCCGGTGCGTCGACGAGGAAATCGTCGACGGCACCGCGTTCGGTGGTGTGCACCTGCACGGTGAGGATGTTGACTCCGCGCAACGCGAGGCTCGCCGTGAGCACCGACATGTAGCCCGGCCGGTCGTCCACGGTGGCTCGGATCCGCCACAGGGTCATCGTCGCCTCCCTTCCCGCACCAGCCTCACGCCCGGCTGTTGCGGGCCGATTGCCCCGCCGTGTCGAGCCGCGACCAGCCCTGCGGTCTACGTCACAGCTGGGCCACCGGCCGTCACTGCTTGGCGGTGACCGGCGGGGCGTCGACCAGGTCCAGCCGATCACCGAGGATCACCGCGCTGGCCCGGACCAGCTGCGCCAACCGGTCCACCTCGGTGGAGTGGAACATGGCCGGGGTCAGCGCCTCGCTGTGCTCCCGGCACACGACCATGACCAGCCCCGCCCGGCCGAAGGGCGCGATCGCGTAGTGCCCACCGTCGCGCATGGTCATCGACCGGGCCCGCAGCGGGGTCACCTCCGGCAGTCGCGGCGGCACCGGGGTGCGCCAGCTGGCGTGTCCGACCGTGGCCCCGCCGCCGTCGGTCCGGCTGGCCCAGTCGACGGGAACGACCGCCGCGACCGCCCAGTCGGCGGCGAGCAGTCCGGGTACCGCGTCGACCAGGGTGGCCAGCCCGTCGACCGGGTTGGCGGCGACCTGCGCCAGCAGTTCGGCGTCCTGGCCGGTGGTGGTGGGCGCGCCGATCGCCCGCCACACCCCGTCCACCCGTACGCCGGGGATCGCCGCCAGACCGGCCAGCAGCCGTTCCACCCGGGCGGCGCCGGGCCACACCACGGTGAAGTCGTCGACCGCCCGCCCGCCGAGACGCTCCAGCACGACCACCTGGACGATGTCCGCTCCCGACACTCCCAGGGTGCGGGCCACCTGGCCGAGCGTGCCCGGACGGTCCGGCAGGGTGACCCGTACGCGCAGCAACATCTCAAACCCCTCCGCTCGGCGGGCCGGCACACCCGCCGGCAGGCTGCTCCAGCCTGACAGCTGGCCATTTCGCCCCTGTTGCGGCGGCATGTCCCGAGGGTCAAACGTGACCTTGACAAGCCGTCCGAGCTGCCCTGGACTGTCGGCATGACCGATCCGGCCGCTCACCAACCCACGCCGGAACGGCACCGGGACGTCGACGACTCCCCCGCCGGCCTGGATCTCGGCCGGCTCAGCCGCTACCTGGCCGAACATCGGCCCGAACTGGCCACCGCGCCGCTGCGGGCTCAGCTGATCACCGGTGGCCGGTCCAACCTGACCTACCTGCTCCGGGCCGGCGGACAGGAGTTGGTGCTGCGCCGTCCGCCGCTCGGGCACGTACTGGCCACCGCGCACGACATGGCCCGGGAGTTCCGGGTGATCTCGGCACTCGCCCCGACCGACGTACCGGTGCCGCAGGCGGTGCTGCTGTGTTCGGACCCGGACGTGCTCGGGGCGCCCTTCTACCTCATGCAGCGGGTGCCCGGCGAGGTGTTGCGCAGCCGGCGGCAGACGGACCGGCTCACCGCCGACCAGCGACACGGGCTGGCCATGGCGATGATGGACACCCTCGCGGCGCTGCACACGGTCGAGCCCGAGACGGTCGGTCTGGCCGACTTCGGCCGCCCCGAGGGCTACCTCGCCCGGCAGGTACGTCGCTGGGCCGGGCAGTTGGACCGTTCCCGCAGCCGAGCACTGCCCGGCATCGACGAACTGCGCGACCACCTCGCCGCCACCGCACCCGAGGGCCGGTACGCCGGCCGCATCGTGCACGGCGACTACCGGCTGGACAACCTGCTCGCGACCGTCGATCCGATCACCGTGTCGGCGGTGCTGGACTGGGAGATGGCCACTATCGGCGACCCCCTGGCGGACCTCGGGCTGCTGTTGACGTACTGGGAGGTGCTCGGCGGCAGCGACGTCGCCGACGGCAACCCGGTCGCCGACGGCCTCGGCCCACGGGCCGGCTTCCCGACCGGCGCGGAGCTGATCGACCGGTACGCCGAGGGCAGCGGCATCGACGTCGGCCCGCTGCACTGGCACGTCGCGCTCGGTTGCTTCAAACTCGCCGTGATCTGCGAGGGCATCCACTACCGGCACACCCTCGGGCAGACCCTCGGCGATGGCTTCGACACCATCGGCGACATGGTGGCGCCGCTGGTCACCCACGGGCTGAACGCGGCAAGGGAGAGATGATGGACTTCGGGTACGACGCGCGCACCGACCAGCTGCGCGCGGAGCTGACGGACTTCCTGGACCAGCACGTCTACCCGGCCGAGGCGGTGCACGCCGCGCAGGTGGCCGCCGCCGGTGACCCGTGGGCCCGTCCGCCGGTGCTGACCGAGCTTAAGGCCGAGGCCCGTCGGCGCGGCCTGTGGAACCTCTTCCTGCCCGACCCGCGCTACGGTGCCGGGCTGACCAACCTCCAGTACGCCCCGCTGGCCGAGCTGACCGGCCGCAGCCCACATCTCGCTCCGGAGGCGCTCAACTGCGCGGCACCGGACACCGGCAACATGGAGTTGCTGGCCGAGTTCGGTTCCCCCGCCCAGCGCGAACGCTGGCTGACGCCGCTGCTGGCCGGGCAGATCCGGTCCGCCTTCTGCATGACCGAGCCGGAGGTGGCCTCCTCCGACGCCACGAACATCGCCACCTCGATCCGCCGCGACGGCGACCACTACGTGATCGACGGCCGCAAGTGGTGGTCGTCGGGGGCGATGGACCCGGCCTGCCAGCTGTTCATCGTGATGGGCAAGACCGATCCCAGCGCCGACCGGCACCGGCGGCAGAGCATGATCCTGGTGCCCCGGGACACCCCGGGCGTCACGGTCCGCCGGGGCATGACGGTGTACGGCTACCGCGACGGCCCGCACGGCGGGCACGCCGAGATCGACTTCACCGGCGTACGGGTGCCGGTGGAGAACCTGATCGGCGCCGAGGGTGCCGGCTTCGCCATCGCGCAGGCCCGACTCGGCCCGGGCCGGATCCACCACTGCATGCGGCTGGTCGGGATGGCCGAACGGGCACTGGAACTGCTCTGCCGACGGGCCACCGAGCGGATCGCGTTCGGCCGACCGCTCGCCGAGCAGGGCGTGGTACGCGAATGGATCGCCGAGTCCCGGGTCCGCATCGAACAGGCCCGACTGCTGGTGCTCAAGACCGCCTGGCTGATGGACACGGTCGGCAACAAGGGCGCGCACACCGAGATCCAGGCAATCAAGATCGCCACCCCGGCCATGGCCGAGTGGGTGATCGACAAGGCCATCCAGGCACACGGTGCCGCCGGGGTCAGCCAGGACACCCCGCTGGCCGCGCTCTGGGCCCAGGCCCGCACGCTCCGCCTCGCCGACGGCCCCGACGAGGTGCACCGGGCCAGCCTCGCCCGACGCGAGCTACGCCGCTGGACGTCAGGCTGAGAGCGATCGAGCCAGGTGGGCGCACCGTATCGCCGAAACGGCGGGGTGCACGGCGGTGGGAAACCGCCATTACGGCGTAACGGAGTTGATCACTGGTCGACGCTGCCGGAGGGCCGGGCGCCGCTCAGGTGGAGGCGCGCTCCACCAGTTGGGTTTCCAACACGACGTGCGGGGCGGGGATCTCGTCACCACGGATCCGGGCGACCAGCAGCCGGGCCATCTGCCGCCCCATCTCCTCCACCGGCTGGAAGACCGAGGTCAACGGGGGAACGGCCTGCCGGGCGATGGGCGCGTCGTCGAAGCCGATCACAGCCACGTCCTGCGGTACCCGGCGGCCGGCGTCGCGCAGGGTGCGCATCGCGCCGAACGCCATCAGGTCGGCCGCGACGAACACCGCGTCCAGGTCGGGGCAGCGGTCCAACAGTTGCCGCATGGCGGTCGCGCCGCTCTCCTCGCTGAAGTCGCCGTACGCGATCAGGTCGGGGTTGATGCCGAATCCCGCGGCGCGCACCGCGTCCCGGTAGCCGGACAGGCGGGCCAGGCCGGCGCCCATGTCCTGGGGGCCGGCGATGGTGGCGATGCGCCGCCGGCCACGACCGGCGAGATACTCCACGGCCTGTCGCGCCCCGCCGACGTTGTCCACGTCCACGAACGAGGCGGGCTGGGCCTCGGGGTGCAGCATCCGGGCGGGCCGACCGCCGAGCACCGTCGGTAGGCCGCGCTCCTCCAGCAGAGTCGGCAGCGGGTCGTCGTCGTGCAGCGACAGCAGGAGTACGCCATCGACGTGCTGATTGGTCAGGTGGTGCTCGACCCGCTCCCGCTCAAGGGGGGACTGCGCCATGGCCAGCCAGAGTTGCAGCGGCGTCTCCAGCAGTGCCGAACTGATCCCCCGCACGATGCCGGCGAAGAACGGCTCGGCGAAGATCCGCTCACCGGACTCGCTGACCACCAGGGCCACCGAGTCGGTCCGCTGGGTGACCAGCGCCCGGGCGGCCCGGTTCGGCACGTACCCCAGTTCGGCGATGGCCTGTTGCACGGCGGCACGGGCCTCCGGGCTCACCTGGGGAGAGCCGTTGACCACGCGGGACACCGTCCCACGGCCAACCCCCGCACGGGCCGCGACCGCGTCCAGGGTCGGGCGCCCGAGCGATCGGGTGCGCTGCGTTGTCATCGTCTGCTCCTCCGACGTCAGGCGGCACCGGCACCTGGTTGAGCGTCGGTGCCGGGCCGCCTGTTACTGGCTGGCCGTCGCCTTATTGTGCGGCCAGACCGTTGCGTCGGATCACCTCTGCGTACCACCTGGCGCTGGACTTGGGGATGCGAGTCTGGCTGTCGTAGTCGACGTAGATCATGCCGAACCGCTTGGTGTAGCCCCAGGCCCACTCAAAATTATCCAACAGTGACCATGCGAAGTATCCCTGCAGGGGGACACCGGCGCTGATCGCCTCGTGCGCGGCGCGCAGGTGGGCGTCGAAGTACGCCAGTCGCTCGACATCGTCGACCTGACCGTCGATCACCGCGTCGACGAACGCGGAACCGTTCTCGGTCACGTAGAGCGGCAGATCGGTGTATTCCTCGTACACCCGGCGCAGCGTCTCCACCAGGCCCGGTGCGTCGATCTCCCAGTCCATGTCGGTAACCGGCACGCCCCGGGTGACGAACCGGACGTCCTCGCTGCCCGGCCAGTTGGTCGGCGCCCGCCAGTAACGCTCGGGCTCCTCGCCGGGCAGCGGCGCGGCCACCACGTGCCGGCTGTAGTAGTTCACCCCGACCAGGTCCATCGGAGCGGAGATGATGGCCAGGTCCCCGTCGCGGACGTGCCCGAAGTCGGTCACCTTCGCCAGGTCGGCGACCAGGTCGTCGGGGTACTGGCCACGCAGCATCGGGTCGAGGAAGAACCGGTTGGCCAACCCGTCGATGCGTCGCGCGGCGTCGACGTCGCCGGGCGCGTCGCTGGCCGGGGTGACCGGGTAGAGGTTCACGGTGACGCCGAGCTGCGCCTCGGGCAGCGTGGCGCGCAGCGCCTGCACGGCGAGCCCGTGCCCGAGCATCAGGTGGTGCCCGGCCTGGACCGCCGCCGCCCCGTCGGTACGGCCCGGGGCGTGCACCCCGGAGCCGTAGCCGAGGAAGGCCGAGCACCAGGGCTCGTTGAGCGTGGTCCAGTACTTCACCCGGTCGCCCAGTGCATTCGCCATCAACTGCGCGTACTCGGCGAACCGGGCGGCGGTGTCGCGGGCCGGCCAGCCCCCGGCGTCCTCCAACTCCTGGGGCAGGTCCCAGTGGTAGAGGGTGAGCCAGGGCTCGATCCCGTTGGCCAGCAGGTTGTCGACCAGCCGCTGGTAGAAGTCGAGCCCCTCGGCGTTGACCGGACCGGATCCGCCGGGCTGCACCCGGGGCCAGGAGACCGAGAACCGGTACGACTTGAGCCCCAGCTCGGCCATCAGCCGTACGTCGTCGCCGAGCCGGTGGTAGTGGTCGCAGGCGACGTCGCCGGTGTGCCCGGCGACCGTGCGCCCCTCGGTGTGGCTGAAGGTGTCCCAGATCGACGGGGTACGCCCACCCTCGGCCGCGGCTCCCTCGATCTGGTAGGCGGCGGTCGCCGCTCCCCAGAGGAAGCCGGGCGGGAAGGTCAGCGGCGCACGCTCGTCGAGGACGCCGACTGCGGGCGGGGTGGCGGGGTTGCTCACGACTTGACTGCACCTTCCATGATCCCGCCGATGATCTGGCGGCCGAACACGATGAAGACCAGGACCAGTGGCAGGGTGCCGACCGCCGTGGCGGCGAAGACCTGGGAGTAGTCCGTGTAGTAGGCGTACGAGAGGAAGGAGAGCGAGACCTGGAGGGTCGGGTTCTCCGGGCTGAGGATCGCGTACGGCCAGAGGAACGAGTTCCAGGTTTCCATGAAGGTCAACAGGCCGAGCACGGCCGCGGCCGGACGCAGCGCCGGCAGCACGATGTTCCAGTAGATCCGGAAGGTGCTCGCCCCGTCGACCCGGCCGGCCTCGATCAGCTCGTCCGAGATCGCCTGGCTGGCGTACTGCCGCATCATGAACACGCCGAAGGCGCTGACCAGGAACGGCACGGTGACCGCGAGCAGGCTGTCGTACCACCCGAACGACTGCATCATGCCCCAGAGCGGGATGATGCCCATCTGGGTCGGGATCATCATGGTGACGATGATCGACAGCAGCAGGATGTTGCGGCCCCGGAATCGCAGCTTCGCGAAGGCGAAGCCAGCCAGCGAGCCGGTGAGCACCACCGACACGGTGACCACCGAGGAGACGATGATCGAGTTGATCAGACCGGTGACGAAGTTGGCCGCGTCGTTGTCGAGCACCCGGCCGAAGTTGTCGCCGAAGGAGCCCGCCGGCGTGAACGGTGGCGGCACGTCGTTGATCGCGTCCAGGCTGCGGGTGCCGATCACGATCATGTAGTAGAACGGGTAGATCGAGAGCAGGGCCGCCATGACGAGCGCCAGGTAGGTCAGCGGGCTGGTACGCCACAGGCGGGAAGCCGATTTCACTGGTCTCTCCTCACTTCGCCGTACGGCGGACGAGTACGAAGTTGATCAGCGACACCAGCACGATGATCATGAAGATCGCCCAGGCGACCGCGGCTCCGTAGCCGGCGGTGTTCAGGTTGACGATGCCCATCTCGTACATGTACATGGCCAGGGTCTGGAACTGCCGCTGGTCACCACCGATGATGTTGCCGTTGGCGAAGAGCAGCGGCTCGGTGAACAGCTGCATGCCACCGATCGTGGAGAGGATCACCACGAAGATGAAGGTGGGCTTGAGCATCGGTAGGGTGATCTGCCAGAACTGTCGCCACTGACCGGCGCCGTCGATCGCGGCCGCCTCGTAGAGGTCCTTCGGGATGGCCTGCATGCCGGCGAGCAGGATCAGGGTGTTGTAGCCGGTCCACCGCCAGTTGACCATGGTGGCGAGCGCCGTCCAGGAGCTCCACTTCTCACCGTTCCAGTCGATGGCCTCGACACCGAAGAAGCTGAGCAGCCAGTTGAACAGACCGAAGTCGCGCTGGTAGAGCATGCCGAAGACGATGGCGACCGCGGCCACCGAGACCACGTTCGGAATGAAGATGGCCATCCGGAAGAAGGTCTTGGCCCGCAGCAGGGTGCGGTTGAGCAGGTTGGCCAGGAAGAGCGCCAGCAGCAACTGCGGGATGGTCGACAGCGCGAAGATGCCGAACGTGTTGACGAGCGCGTTCCAGAAGTACTCGTCGGAGACCAACCGGGTGTAGTTGTCCAACCCGATGAACGAGTTGTCGCCGATCATGTCCCAGTCGTGCAGGGACATCCAGGCGGTACGCATCATCGGGTACAACCCGAAGATGCCGAAGAGCAGGAAGAACGGTGCGATGTAGAGGTACGGGGAGTACTTGAGATCCAGGCGGTTGAGCAGATGACCACGCCGGCGCCGCTGCTCGGCGTTGGGGGGCGGTGGTGCTGACGACGGCGGGGCCGTCGTGGCCGACAGACTCATGGGGTTTCCTTTCCGGGCGACGCCCCGGGGCCCGCACGCGGTGCAACGCGCAGGGGGTGACCGACCGGTGGCGTTCGGGAAGTCCCCCCGAACGCCACCGGATGGGAATCACACTCAGAAGGCGCCCTGAGTCTCAGCGTCCTTGACGAACTGCGCCCAGGCCTGATCCTTGCTGGCCCGCCCGTTCTCGAAGGCCCGCATGGCCGGCTCGAACGCGTTCTCCTTGACCGCCTGGTGCTTCGGGCCCAGGTGGACCGGCTCGATCTTGGACACGCTCTCGCCGAAGATCTTGCCCGTCGGCGCGCCGCTGAAGTACTCGTTGGTGTAGTTGAGGAACTCCTCGTTCTTCAGCGCCTCGAGGTTGGTGGGCAGCGGGCCCGCAGCCTTGAAGGCCGCAACCTGGCCGCTGGCGTTGGTCAGGAACTCGGCGAGCTTGGCCGCCTCCTTCTGGTGCTGGCTCTGCTCCGGCACGGCCAGCCAGGAGCCGCCCCAGTTACCGCCGCCACCCGGCACGGCCGCCACGTCCCACTTGCCCTTGTTGCCCTCGCCGGAGTTCTCCTCGACGATGCCGAGCATCCAGGACGGGCAGAAGGTCGCCGCGAAGGTGCCCTGCTTGAAGCCGGCGTTCCACGCCGGCGACCAGGTCTCCGCCTTGGCGGAGATGTCCACCATCGAGGTCGCGGTGTCCCAGGCAGCCTTCACCGCAGGGCTGTCCTTGGCGATGACGTTGTTCTCCTTGTCGTAGAACAGGTCACTGCCCTGCTGGAACAGCACGCCGTTGGAGACGGCGGTGATCGAGTCGATGAAGCCCTTGCCGGTGGCCTGCTTGTACTTCTGGCCAGCCTGGTGGAAGCCGTTCCAGTCCGGCCAGAGGGCCGAGACCTGGTCCCGCTCGGTGGGCAGGCCGGCCGCCTCGAACAGGTCCTTGCGGTAGCAGACCGCGAGGCTGCCGACGTCGGTGGGCAGGCCGATCAGCCGCCCGTCCGCCGCCTTGCCCAGCTCCCACTTCCAGGGCAGGTACTCCTTGGAGTGGTCGTCGATCAGCGAGGTGAGGTCGACCCAGTTGCGCGAGTTGGCCTTGAACTCGTTGAGGATGCCCTCCTCCAGCGCGGTCACGTCGGCCGCGCCCTTGCCGGTGGCCAGGTAACGGACCAGCTTGGGCCGGTAGTCCCGCAGCTGGGCGGTCTTGCGCAGCTCGATCTTGATGCCGGTCTGCTGCTCGTACTGCTTGACGAGCTCGTCGTAACCCATCTCGCCGAAGGTGTCGACGACCAGCTTGGCGGGCTTGCCGCCCTCTGCTGGCGCGTCGTCGTCGTCGTTACCGCAGGCCGCGAGGCCACCGACGGCGGTTACCGCCGCCAAGGTGGCCGCCGCCAGGCGGGTACGCCGAGTGGTGAGGTTCATCCTGACCCCTCTTTCGATGGTGAGGCTGGTTTATGTGGTGGGGGGTGCCGCAGCGTCTGCCGGCCGCCCCGCTGGTCAGCCGGACGTCGGCGCCCTGGGCGCGCTGAGTTGTGATCCACGCCTCTTGGGAACGCTCCCATGAGATTGCCGGGAGGTATCAGGAGTGTCAATAGTCCGTTGGGAGCGTTCCCAGATCGTTACCGCAAGGCGGTTTGGAACCCCGCCGAAGGCATCCCCCGAAGCGGGGCGGACCAGTCCGGGAAACGGCGATGATCAGCAGAAGCGCCGCAACAGCGTGGTCACCCGGCCGGCGTCGAAGGGCGCCGGATCGAAGCCCTCGCCGACCCACTCACGCATCGCCGGATGCTCCGGATGCCCCGGATCGGCGAGCGCGGCGAGCAGCAGCAGATAGCCCTGCGGACCGCCGACGCCTTCCGGCGGTCCGGCCCGCTCACCGTCCAGACAGGTCGGATAACGCTCGTCGGCGTCGGCGGTGACCACGTCCTCCACCAGCAGGTCGTGCTCCCACCAGTCGCCGAAGTCGTACGTGTAGGACAACCGGCTGCCCTTGCCCGCCACCGCGTCCAGCCGCACGTCCAACTCGTCGTGCAGGCTCAGGTCGTCGTCCAGTGCCAGGTCGCCGTCAGGGTCCGGCTCGCCGTACTGCACGCCGTCGATCTCGAACGAGTGCAGATGGCAGTCACGCCAGCCCATCGCGTGCTGCACCACCCGATGCAGCCGATCCAACGTGTAGCCACCGGGCACGAGCACCCGGCGCCAGATCGTGGGACGGACCCCCGACAGGGAGATCCTCAGCTGGAAGATCTGACGCGGCATGCTGTCCCATCCTCCCTCGGCATAGGCTGCGAGCATGATCTGCCGAGCGTGCCGGACACGGCGGCACGACGACTGTCCGGGCCGGAACTGGTGCGACTGCCAGCACCGTACCCCTCGACCCACCCCTGTCGTCACCGGTCCGG
The DNA here is from genome assembly GCF_040682415.1 of Micromonospora sp. NPDC051196. Taxonomy (NCBI): domain Bacteria; kingdom Bacillati; phylum Actinomycetota; class Actinomycetes; order Micromonosporales; family Micromonosporaceae; genus Micromonospora; species Micromonospora sp. NPDC051196. The sequence goes on along the minus strand of NZ_JBFBAY010000001.1, from coordinate 1,151,331 downwards.
CCAGCGAATGACCGCCGAAACCCCGATTTCCGCCCTCTGGCCGGATCCGTCACCCACGCCACTGGACGACGACGCGCTCGTTGCGCGTTACCGCCGGGCCGACGCGCCGCGGCTGCGGATGAACTTCGTGACCAGTGTCGACGGCGCGGTGAGCCTCGACGGCTACTCCGCCGGGTTGTCCGGCGAGCCCGACAAGCGGGTCTTCGGACTGCTGCGAATGCTCTGTGACGCGCTGCTGGTGGCCGCCGGCACGTTGCGCCACGAGGGTTACCGGGCGATCCGGCTCGACGAACGACGCCGCGCCTGGCGGCGTACGCACGGACTGGCCGAGTATCCGACGCTGGTGGTGGTCTCCGGCAGCCTCGACCTCGACCCGACCCAGGCGGCCTTCGCCGACGCACCGGTACGCCCGGTGGTGCTCACCTGCGACGACGCACCGGCCGCGCCCGAACTGGCCGCCGTGGCCGACCTGGTGCACTGCGGCGCCGGCCGGGTCGACCTGGCCGTCGGGCTCGCCGAACTGCGACGACGCGGCCTCGACCAGGTGCTCTGCGAGGGCGGCCCACAGTTGTTCGGCGCGCTCACCGCCGCCGACCTGGTCGACGAGATGTGCCTGTCGGTGGCTCCGCTGCTTGCCGGGGCCGGAGCCGGCCGGATCACCGCCGGTGCGGCGAGCCCGCAACGGCACCTGCCGCTGCGGCACGTGCTCCTCGCCGGTGACGGCACCCTGCTGCTGCGCCACGCCCGCCACTGACCGCTGCGCCGCGCGCCCCGCGGAAAATGGCCGAACGGCCAACACGGCCCAGGCCAGCTCAATACCGTGAACCGAGATCGGGAGCTGCCGGAAGGCTGAACGTTGACGCGCGAGGTGGTCGAACTACGGGTACACGGAGTCTCGGGAACCTCCGCCGAGACGCTGCTGGACCACCCGGTGGTGATCCAGGTCGCCGGCGACGACAACGCCGGTTTCTACCGGCCCCGGCCCGGATTCGGGATCAGCGACCGGCCGGGCGGGCTGAAGGTCGAGGCGTACCGCTGGGGCGCGCTGACCGCCGGGGCCACCGTGCGTACCCTCTCCCTGCTGTTTCTGCTGCCGTTCATGCTGGTCAACCTCGCCGTCTGGGCCCGGCCGGCCACCGGCGGGGCCGGCGGGTTGATCGGCCCGCTGTGCCGGCTGCTCGCCGCGACCCTGACCTCGGCGTTCGTGCTGTCCGTCGTCGGGGTCAGCATCGACCTGATCGGCTGGCAGTGCGCCCCCTACCAGCCCTGCCGGGCGGGCCGCGGCTACCTGTCCTGGCTGGGTGGCCTACCCCTCGGGCCGCGCCTGGCGATCCTCGCGCTGCTGCCGATCGCCGCGCTGCGGCTGCTCTGGTGGCTCGGTGAGCGATCCTCCCGGGTGTTCGAGGCGTTCCCGGCCGCGCCCGGGCAGGACACCCACGACGTCGGGGAAGACCGCATCGACCGCCCCGGCTTCTGGAACGACATGATCGTGGTGCGGCGGTTGCTGACCCTGCACGTCGCGGTCGGGCTCGGCACCCTCGACACGATCCTGCTCGGCGCGCAGATCCACCTGCATCCCACCCCGGTCGTGTACGTGCTCTTCGTCGCGACGTGGTGCCTGCTGGCAGTCACCGCCGTCCTGCTCTGCCGGCCCGCCCGCGTCGCTGGGGAGGCGCCGGGGCGGGGACCGGTCGACATGCGGGGCATCCGGCCACTGCGCAAGGTGACGACGGTGATCACCCTGCTGGCGCTCGCCTACACCGTGGTGCCGTTGGAGCCAGAGCCACCGCACGGGCAACTGCCTGGGTACGAGGGCGCGGTGGCCGCGTTGATCGCGGCCCAGGCCGGCCTGCTGATCGCGCTGACCGTCACCACTCTGCACCAGCAGCGCCGCAGTCATGAGCGCTCCTCGGCGTGGCTGGGTGGACTGGCCGCCCCGGTGCTCGCCACCGCGGCGGTCGCCGCCGCCTACGGATTCGCCGCCGCGCTGGTGTACCGGGTGGCGGACCTACTCGACCGCGGCGACATTCCGAACCCGGCACGGCCGGAACGACCCAATGCTCCCCCGCTGGAACCGCCGGTCTCCTACCGCTGGGCGGCACTGGCGGGGCTTGTGGCGGTCCTGGTCGTCGCCGTCGCGACGCTGTGGCGGATCGTGCTGACGAGGCGGCGACGGCGCCAGCTGGCCGAGCGGATCGTCGAACGGGACTTTCCCGACCCGCCGCCGCAGGCGCTGGCCCAGCGCAGCACCGTCCGGGAGGTCGTCGCCCGGGCCGCGTTCACCGAACAACTGGGGCCGATCTTCATCGTGTTCCTGGTGCTGTCACTGCTCGGCGTAGCGCTGGTCGCGCTGGACCTGATCGGCATCGGGCCGTCGGAACTGTCGCGGTACCTGGCCAGGACCGACGGTAAGGCGACCACCAACCTGGCGCTCGCCACCGACGTCGGGATCTACGTCATCGGACTGGTCGCGATCGGGATCGTCGTGCTCGGGCTGGTCTCCTACCGCTCGGAGGGCACCCGCCGCTCGGTCGCGGTGATCTGGGACCTGGGCACCTTCTGGCCGCGTACGGTGCACCCGTTCGCGCCACCCTGCTACGCCGAGCGGGCCGTTCCGGAACTCGCCAAGCGGGTCACCGCACTGGCCGACCGAGGCGGCGTGGTGCTCTCCGGGCACTCCCACGGCTCGGTGGTCGCCGCCGCCACCCTGCTCCAGTTGCCGCCGGAGGTGTTACCCAGGGTGGCGCTGCTGACCCACGGCAGCCCGTTGCACCGGCTCTACTCCCGGCTCTGCCCGGCCTTCCTCGGTGGCGACGTGCTGCACGAGGTCGGCGACCGGGTCGGCTGGCGATGGATCAACCTGTGGCGCGACACCGACCCGATCGGCGGTCCCATCTTCTCCGCACACTGGCCCGGACAACCGCCCCGGGTTCCACCGCCGGCCGGCACCGTCGACCGCCGGCTCCGGGATCCGGTCGAGATCACCGTGCCACCGGACGACACCGTGCCACCCCGGATCGACCAGCACTGGCCCTACCACACCGACCCGCACTACGAGGCGGCCGTGCGGGAGTTGGCCGGGCGGCTCGATCCCGACCTGTTCCGCCTGAGCCGGGACCGGTAGGACGCAGACCACTCGGCACGGGCGGTCGGGGTGCTGCCGCGACAGGCAGTGGGGGTGCGGTCGCGCTGCGCGGTCGTCACCGGAGTCACGGCGTGGCCTCCGCCGCGTCGCGTGGCGGCGTGTCGTACTCCTCCGGCAGGATGCAGGGCGTGTGTGCCGACCGCGATGACCGCCGAGGAGGAGCCGCCCGATGACTGACCAGGGGTTCGACGTCGCGGGCGAGGGTGTCGGTCGGGTGCTGGGCACCGCTGACGCCACTCCCCTTCAGTTCTGGACGGCCGTCGCCCCCGGCAGCTATCTGCAACTCGACGACGTGGTGGTGACCCGCCGGGCGCTGCCCGACCGGGAGCCGGTGACCATCGCCGGGGTGGTCACCCAGGTCCGGGCGCGACACGAGGGCGCCCAGTTCGACTCCGACGTGTTCGCCATCGCCGACGGCACGCTGCCCGCCCAGGTGCAGGAGGCCGCCGAGATCACCACCACCCGGGTCGACCCGGAGTTCTACGTGCCGCCGCAGCCCGGCGCGGTGGTGCACCGGGCCGAAGGCGACGCCCGGACGCGGGCGCTGCACTTCGACCGGATGGAGCGCCGCATCCCGATGGGCACGGGCCGCGACGGGGTGCCGGTCTACCTCAACGCCGACTTTCTGGACGGCACCCGGGGCGCCCATGTGTCGATCTCCGGCATCTCCGGGGTGGCCACCAAGACCAGCTTCGCCACCTTCCTGCTCTACTCGGTGTTCCGCTCCGGGCAGCTCGGCGGCGACGCGGTCAACGCCAAGGCGCTGATCTTCAACGTGAAGGGTGAGGATCTGCTCTTCCTCGATCACCCGAACACCCGGCTGGACGACGCCACCCGGGCCGCGTACGCCCGGCTCGGCCTGGTCGCTGACGCCTTCCCCGACGTACGGGTGTACGCCCCGCCGAGGGTCGGTGACTCCTCCGGCACGCCGGACGTGAGCAGCCGGCTGACCGGGGTGGACAGCTTCTACTGGACGCTGTCCGAGTTCTGCGCCGACCGACTCCTGCCGTACGTCTTCGCCGACGCCGACGACGAACGCCAGCAGTACACGATGGTGGTCCACTCGGTCGCCGCCCACCTGGCCCGGTACGCCCAGCCGGCCGATGGTGGGGTGAGCCTCGACGGGGTGCGCCTGGGCAGCTACGGCGACCTGGTCGACCACATCGTCGAGCAGCTCAGCGACGACGAGACGCGCAGCGACTGGGCCGGCAGCGCGGTCGGCCTGGGCACAGTCAACGCCTTCGCCCGCCGGCTGATCGGCAGCAAGAAGGACCTGTCCCGGCTGATCCGGGGCGACCTGGCCACCCGCCGCCCGCACTCGATCAACACTGCGGAGAGTGCCCAGGTCACCGTGGTCGACCTGCACAACCTGCCAGATCGCGCGCAGCGGTTCGTGGTGGGTGTGACGCTCAAGAGCGAGTTCGAGCGCAAGGAGAAGGCCGGCACCGCCAAGCCGCTGCTGTTCGTGGTGCTCGACGAGCTGAACAAGTACGCCCCCCGGGAGGGCTCCTCCCCGATCAAGGAGGTGCTGCTCGACATCGCCGAGCGGGGCCGCTCGCTCGGGGTGATCCTGGTCGGCGCCCAGCAGACCGCCAGCGAGGTGGAGCGCCGCATCGTCACCAACTCGGCGATCCGGGTGGTGGGCCGGCTCGACCCGGCGGAGGCGTCCCGCCCCGAGTACGGCTTCCTCCCGCCGGCCCAGCGGCAACGCGCACTGCTGGCCAAGCCCGGCACCATGTTCGTCAACCAGCCCGACATCCCGGTCCCGCTCTGTCTGGAGTTCCCGTTCCCGGCCTGGGCGACCCGCGTCTCCGAGGCCGGGGCCGCGCCGTCCGAGACGCTGCGCTCGATCACCCAGTCCGCCGACCCCTTCGCCGTGGTGGGCTCCGGCGGCGGTGGTGTCGACGACGACATCCCGTTCTGAGTGAGCTTGGTTGTGGTGAACGCGAGGAGGCCGGCCCGGTGAAGATCCTGCACACCTCCGACTGGCACGTGGGCAAGGTCCTCAAGGGGCAGTCGCGGGCCGAGGAACACAAACAGGTGTTGGCCGGTGTCATCGACATCGCCCGGCAGGAGCGGCCGGACCTGGTGGTCATCGCCGGTGACCTCTACGACACCGCCGCACCGACGGCGGAGGCGACCCGGCTGGTCACCCGGGCGTTGACCGCGCTGCGGCGTACCGGCGCGGACGTGGTGGCCATCGGCGGCAATCACGACAACGGCGCGGCCCTGGACGCGCTGCGCCCGTGGGCCGAGGCCGCCGGCATAACCCTGCGCGGTGGGGTACGCGAGAATCCGGCCGAACACGTCATCGACGGCACCACCGCCGGCGGGGAACGCTGGCGGCTGGCCGCCCTGCCGTTCCTGTCCCAGCGGTACGCGATCCGCGCGGTGGAGATGTACGACCTGACCGCCGCGGAAACCACCCAGACGTACGCCGACCACCTGGGCCGCATCCTGGCCCGGCTGACCGAGGGGTTCACCGAGCCGGACCGGGTACACCTGGTCACCGCCCATCTGACCGTGGTCGGGGCGGCCACCGGTGGGGGTGAGCGCGACGCACACACGGTCATGGGTTACGCGGTGCCCGCCACCGTCTTCCCCGGCACCGCGCACTATGTCGCACTGGGGCACCTGCACCGCGCCCAACGGGTGCAGGGGCCGTGCCCGGTCCGCTACAGCGGCGCCCCGCTGGCGGTGGACTTCGGCGAGCAGGAGAACGTCCCGTCGGTGACCCTCGTCGAGGTCACCGCGACCACCGCGGCGCAGGTCCGTGAGGTGCCGGTGGCGGCGGCGACGGCGCTGCACACGGTACGCGGCACGCTGGCCCACCTCGCCGAGATCACCCCGCCGGAGGGCTGGCTGCGGGTGTACGTACGCGAGCAGCCCCGCGCCGGATTGCGCGAGGAGGTGCAGGAATTGTTCCCCCGCGCGCTGGAGATCCGCATCGACCCGGAGTTGGTGCCGGCGCCGGGCAGCGGCACCCGGGTCGCGCAGCGGTCCGGCCGCTCCCCCCGTCAGCTGTTCGCCGACTACCTGGACAGCCGGGGGCACGCCGACGACGGGGTCCGGGACCTCTTCGACGAGCTGCTTGAGGAGGTCGAGCACTGATGCGGCCGATGCGACTGGATCTGGCCGGTTTCACCGTGTTCCGTGACGAGACCACCATCGACTTCACCGACGCGGACTTCTTCGCCCTGGTCGGGCCCACCGGTTCCGGCAAGTCGACGGTGCTCGACGCGATCTGCTTCGCCCTCTACGGCACGGTGCCCCGCTGGGGTGGCACGCGCGGGCTGGGTAACGCGCTTGCCCCGTCGGCGACGGAGGCCCGGGTGCGGCTGGTCTTCGAGTCGGCCGGAGCCCGGTACGTGGCGACCCGGGTGGTGCGCCGCGACGGTCGGGGCAACGTGAAGACCGCCGGCGCCGGGTTGCAGTTGATGCCGGACGGCTTCGACGTCACCAAGCTGGACACCGGGCTCAGCCCGGAGGATCTCGGCGAGGTGGTCGCCGGCACCCCGGCCGAGATGGACGATGCGGTGCTGGCGGCGGTCGGCCTGCCGTACGAGCAGTTCACCAGTTGTGTGGTGCTGCCGCAGGGGCAGTTCGCCGACTTCCTGCACGCCCGGCCGGCCACCCGGCAGCAGATCCTGGTCAATCTGCTCGGCCTCGGCGTGTACGAGGAGGTGCAGAAGCTGGCCACCGGCCGAGCCGGGCAGGCCGAGGCGAAGCTGGAGGCGGTCGACCAGTTGCTCGCCGGGCTCGCCGACACCGACGACGCCACCCTGGAACGGGCCACCGAGCAGGTCGAGCGGATGACCGAGCTGGCCACGGCGGTGACCGCCGCCGTACCGGAGTTGGAGACGGCGCGGGCGACGGCGGGCCAGGTGGCGGAGGCGTTGGCCGCGCTCGACACCGAGTTGGCCGTGTTGGACGCGGTCCGGGCGCCGGACGGCACGGCCGAGCTGACCCAGGCGGTGGCCGCCGCCCGGGCGACGGCCGACGCCGCGGTCGACGCGGTCTCGCTGGCCGAGGAGCGCGAGGACAAACTGCGCGGCGAGCTGACCGCCGTCGGTGACGAGAGCACGCTGCGGCTGCTGCTGCGGGCCTACGCCGACCGGGAGCAGTTGGCCGGGCAGGCGGACGAGCTGCGCGCCGCGGTGGAGGCGGCCGGTGTCCAGCACGACACGGCGGTGGCCGCGCTGACGCAGGCACGGGCGGCGGCCGAACGGGCCGAGGCGGAGCTGGCGGCGGCCTTCCAGGCTCACGAGGCGGCGAAGACCGCCGACCAGGCCGCGGCGCTGCGGGCACACCTGAGCGACGGGGCCGCTTGCCCGGTGTGCGAGCAGGTGGTGGCCCGGGTGCCGGCGGTGCCGGCCGAGTCGGCGGTGGCCCGCGCGGTGGCCGCCGGCAAGTCGGCGCGGACGGCCAGCGAGGCCGCGAAGCGGCTGGTGGCCGAACGCGACGCGGCGGCACGGGAACTGGACCGGGTGCTGGTGCGCGCCCGGGCCGAACATGACGGGCTGCGGGGCCAACTGTCCGCTCTGGACGAACGGCTCGCCGACGCGGCCGGCGTTCAGACGCTGCGCGAGCGGCTGGCCGAGCATGTCCGGCTGCGGCAGGCACTGGACGAGACGACCATGGCGGTGCGGGCCGGTCGGGACGCCGCGCGACGCGCGCGGGGCGCGGTGGACACGGCGCAGGAGCGGCTGCGTACGGCGTGGCGGCACTTCGACGGGACCCGCGACGGGCTGGCCCGCCTCGGCCCGCCGGCCGCCGACCGGGACGACCTGGCCGCCGCCTGGGCCACCCTGTCCGGGTGGGCGCAGGAGCAGGCGCGGCACCGCCGGTCGCAGCGGGAAACCCTGGCGGCGGCGGTCGCCGACGCCGAGGCGGCGACGCGCGCGGTGACCGCCCGGATCGCCGGCATCTTCGCCGACGCCGGGCTACCCGCGCCCGACGATCCGGTCCGCGCGGCGACGGTCGCGGTGGAGCGGGCCGAGGCCGACCTGCGCCGGCTGGTCGAGCGCCGCGAGCAGGCCGCCGAGCTGCGCGAACAGCGGGCCGAGCACGATCGGCAGGCCCAGGTCGCCCGGGCGTTGGCCGGGCACCTGCGGGCCAACAACTTCGAGCGGTGGCTGCTCGCCGAGGCACTGGACCTGCTGGTCGACGGCGCTTCGCGGATCCTGCGGGAACTCTCCGGCGGCCAGTACGACCTGGTCCACGACAAGGGTGAGTTCTTCGTCGTCGACCACCACGACGCCGGGCTGCGGCGTGGCGTACGGACGCTGTCGGGCGGTGAGACGTTCCAGGCGTCGCTGGCGTTGGCGTTGGCGCTGTCCGAGCAACTGGCCGGGATGTCCACCACCGCGGCCAGTCTGGAGTCGATCGTGCTGGACGAGGGCTTCGGCACCCTCGACGCGGCCACCCTCGACACGGTCGCCGCCACTCTGGAGAATCTGGCCGCCCGGGGGGATCGGATGGTCGGAGTGGTCACCCACGTGCCGGCGCTGGCCGAGCGGATCCCGGTGCGCTTCGAGGTACGCAAAGATGCCCGCTCGGCCCGCGTCGAACGCACCGGCCGGTGAGGCAACCATGACGCGGTTCTTCGTCGACAGCTGGGATCCGGCCTACGGTGCCTCGTTCGAGGCGTCGGCGGCCGGCCCGGCCGCGCCGAGCAGCGCGCAGGTCGACGCCGACGCCGAACTGCCCACGGTGGACTGGCGGGCCATCGGTCCCCGCGCCGGTGTCCAGGCCCCGCACGTGGTGCTGCTGGTCGACGGGGTACGCCGCATCGACGCCAGCGTCTGGACGGCCGAGGAGGACGGCACCTCCTTTCCCGGTGTGGCCGCGTCGTACGCCGCCGGGGTGGTGCGGTGCGACCTGGAGCGCGGGGCCGCGCAGCTGGCCGGCGCGAAGGTGGGCCGAGGGCTGTTCACCGCCAGCCCGTCGGCGGACGAGGTGGTGGCCGGCAACGTCCGCTACCCGGTGCACCGGGTCAGCGGCACCGGCGAGTTGGCCAAGCTGCCGGCCGCGGTGCAGGGGCCGCTGACGGCCCTGGAGGTGGAGGTCTCCGACGCCGCCCGTACCGATGACGACCTGCTGGTGGTGGACGGACCGTTACGCAACCGGCGGCAGTTGCCGCGCACCCTCGGTTACATCAAGACCCAGCACAGCCAGTACCTCGACGCCCGACTCACCGCAGTGGTCACCGGGCTGGCGCCGGGCCACCGGTCGCCGGTGTTCCGGCTCGGCACCGCCTGGGGTGGCTGGTCGTGGTACTTGCGGCTGCCGGTGGCCGCCGGGGCGCCCTGGGCCGGCATCGTCCGGGTGGAGTGCTCGGCCGACCTGGAGATCACCGAGGCGGTACGGCTGGCCGACCTGTCACTGGTCACCCTGCCCCGGTTCGCCTCCACCCCGTACAAGGACCCCCGGGCCCCACAGAATCTCGTGCCGATCGCCGGCCTGGAGCGCCTGCTGCGGTCCCGGTTGGGCGACGTCCGGCTGCTGCACCGTGCGTTGACCGCAGCCGCGCGGATCAACCGCTGATGGGCCGCCGCCGCGACACCGACCGGCTCACCGAACAGGTCGACACGGGCCTCGCCGAGCTGACGCCGGATCCGGACCGCCCCGGCTCGTGGACGCTGTCGCTGGACGGCGCCCCGCAGTCGCATGTGGACCTGACCGACCCGACCCACCTGGAGTTCGAGTACGTCCGCCGGCTGGCGGCCGCGCTCGACCTGATCGCGCCCACCGGCACTCCGTTGCGGGTGTTGCACCTGGGCGGCGGCGCGTTGACGCTGCCCCGCTACGTCGCCGCCACCCGATCCGGCTCCACCCAGCGGGTGATCGAGGTCGACGGTGCCCTGGTCGACCTGGTCCGGCGGGCGCTGCCGTGGCGGGCCGACCCGCGCCTGAAGGTACGGGTGGACGATGCGCGTGCCGCACTGGCCGGCGCCCGCGACGCCAGTTACGACGTGGTGGTCGCCGACGTGTTCGCCGGTGCCCGTACACCGGCCCGACTGACCTCGGTGGAGTACGCCGCCGAGGTGGCCCGGGTGCTGCGACCGGGCGGCTGGTACCTGGCCAATCTCGCCGACGGTCCGCCACTGCGCTACGCCCGAGGGCAGGTCGCCACGGTGCGTACCGTGCTGCCTCGGGCCTGCCTGGTCACCGACGCCGCGGTTCTGCGTGGTCGTCGGTACGGAAACCTGGTGCTGGTCGCCGGGCGGCAGGAGCCACCCGTGGCGGAGTTGACCCGCCGGGCCGCCGGTGACTGGTTTCCGGGCCGGGTCCTCGCCGGGACGGACCTCGACCGCTTCGTCGGGGGTGCTCCCGTCGTCCACGACGAGCAGGCCACCGACTCCACACCACCACCGTCGGGAATTTTTTCCGTCCGACGTTGATCTGTTCGGCTGGGCCGTGCGTATCAATCGGCAGCCATGCCCGTGGGGGGACGGCTTCTGTCCATGGACAACCGGAGGTCTGCATGCACGCACTGGCGGCCGGTTGGCACGGCGAGCGGGTGCGGGTGGACTGGATGTCCGCCCGGTCCCAGTCCCGGCCGACCACGACCACCAACGGGGTCGACTCGCGTGCGGTGTCTCGCCAGAATAGCCCGGTGACGCCGCGCCCCGCCCCTGGCCGCCATCAGGCGACGACCACCGAGGCCGCCCACTCCGACCAGTTGATCCGCACGCTGTACGCGGAACACGCCGGTCCGTTGCTGATGTTCGTGATGCGACTGACCGGCGGTGACCGGCAGCGGGCCGAGGACATCGTCCAGGAGACGCTGCTGCGGGCCTGGCGCAACGCTCACCGGCTGGGCACGCAGGGGCAGGGTTCGTTGCGCCCCTGGCTGGTGACGGTGGCCCGACGCATCGCCATCGACGAGCACCGCAGCGAACAGGCCCGGCCGGCCGAGACGTACGACCGGGATCTGACCGCGTTCGCCGAGTCGGACAGCACCGACCGGGTGCTGCGCTCCATGACAGTGGCCGACGCGCTGAGAACGTTGAGCCAGTCGCACCGGGAGATCCTGGTGGCGACCTACTTCCGAGGACGTACGGTGCCAGAGGCGGCCGAGGAGCTCGGGCTACCACTGGGCACCGCCAAGTCACGGGTCTACTACGCGCTGCGCGCCCTGCGCACAGCCTTGCAGGAAAGGGGGGTGACGGAATGAGCCGGGTAGACCACATGGACGTCGCTGCGTACGCGCTCGGCGTGCTGGACGAACAGGACATGGAACGGTTCGAGGAGCACCTCGCAACCTGCTGGGCGTGCGCCGCCGAGTTGGAGTCGATGGTGCCGGTGGTCGGGCTGCTCTCCGACATCGACGCGGAGTCGGTGACGGCGCTGGAGCAGACCCACACCAATCCGGTGCTGCTGGATCGGACGTTGGTGGCGATGCGTACGCACCGTCGCAAGGCACGGTTCCGGCAGATCCTGGCGACCGCCGCGGCCGTGGTGGTCTTCGGTGGGATAACCGGGGTGGTGTTCAGCAACCTGGCCGACAGCGGCACCACGCCGCAGATCGCCGGGCCGACCACCGGCCCGGTGGAGGTGCCGAACAATCGCCCCGGCAACCCGGGTGACCCGGGATTCGGCGGTAACGAGCAGGAGGGTAAGCAGGTCAACGCCACCGACCCGAACACCGGGGTCACGGCGACGTTCTTCCTCGCCTCGAAGGATTTCGGCACCAACATCGCCTTCACCCTGGGTCGACTGCCCGGTCCACGCGAGTGCCGTCTGGTGGTGGTGCGCAAGGATGCCAGCACCGAGGTCATCTCCACCTGGTCGGTACCGCAGGGCGGCTACGGCACCAACAGCAATCCGCAGAAGCTGAGCCTGGGTGCCGCCACTTCGTCAAAGTTGGACGATGTAAAGCACTTCCAGGTGCAGGAGGTCGACGGTAAGGGTGTGGGCAAGCCGCTGGTGACGGTGCCCACCGGCTGAGCACGACAACGCAGCGAAGGCCCGCCTCGGTCGAGGCGGGCCTTCGCTGCGTACCCGCCGTTGTGGACACCGGCGGGTACGCCCATACACGGACAGCGGTCGATTCCGGTTCAATCGCCCGGGTGTGAAATGAGCCACCGTTCTGCCTTCAACCTTGACAGCCCTGTTTCCCGTACTTCCCGGTGACTTGTCAAGTATGAGGAGGGCACGTGGCAAAGATGAAGCGGACCGTCGTTGTCGCGAGCGCCATGGTCGCACTTACGGCCTGCGCGCCTGCGGGCTACAACGGAGCGGACCCCGGCGTGGCGGAACCGGTCGCCGTCGCCGCGGCCGACTCAACGGCGACCCCGGATCCCGAGGCCAGCGCGGATCCCGAGGCCAGCGCCGAACCGGGCGCCTCGGCGTCGCCGGGAACGGAAGCCGAGAACGACGCCCCGCTGCCCGACGGTGTCGAGCTGACCGAGAGCCTGACCGGCAAGAAGTTCCCCCGGATGGGCAGCGCGGTCGTCAACCAGGACGGCTTCCTGCTGTACCGCTTCGACCGCGACAGCAACGACCCCCCGGCGACGAACTGCGAGGACCAGTGCGCCGAGGTGTGGCCACCGGCGCTGACCGACGGCAACCCGAAGCTCAAGGGCGTCTCCGACGACGCGGTCGGCACCATCACCCGCCCCGACGGCACCCGCCAGATCACGCTGGACGGCTGGCCGCTCTACACCTACATCGGTGACAAGAAGCCGGGCCAGTGGAAGGGCCAGGGCGTCGGCGGCACCTGGTTCGTGGTCAACCCCGACGGCAGCAAGAACCTGGAGTGCCTACCCAAGGGCACCCCCAAGGCGGTCGAGCCGCCGTCGAAGACCAAGTCGGGCAGCTCCGACTCGGACTACGACTACTGAACCTGACCACCGGATGGCCGGCCGCAGCCCGCAGGGCGCGGCCGGCCATCGTCAGGTCGGGTCCTGGACCCGGCGAGCCCGGGGTGGCCTCGCCGGACGGCCGACCAGGGTGGCAGAGTAAGCCCGTGAGCAGGACCGGACCCGACGCGAGGCGGGTGTTGCGACCGCCGCCGGGCTACCGGCTGGCCGCGTCGGTCCAGCCGTTGCTGTTCAGCCGCTACGATCCGTGCGCCCGGATCGTCGACGGCATTTTCTGGTGGGCCGCCCGCACACCCGCCGGAGCAGCGACCCTGGCACTTCGGCCGGTGGGTGGCGAGCTACGGGCCGACGGGTACGGACCAGGTGCCGGATGGGTCGTCGACCAGGCCGACGCGATAGCCGGTCTCTGCGACGACCTGACCGGGTTCGCGGAACTCGCCGCCACTCACCCGGTACTGGCCCGGCTGGCCGCACAGCACGCCGGGTTGCGGATGCCCACCACCGGGCTGGTCTTTGCCCGGGTGCTACGGGCAGTCCTCGAACAGAAGGTCACCGGCACGGAGGCCTACCGGGCGTACGCGGCGACCGTCCGTCATTTCGCGGAGGCGGCGCCGGGGCCCATGCAGCCACTACTGCTGCCGCCTGAACCGGCGGCCGTGGCGGCCAGCCCGTACTGGGTCTTCCATCCGTTCGGGGTGGAGCAGCGCAGAGCCGAGACGTTGCGACGCGCCGCTACGGTCGCCGATCGGTTGGAACGTTGCCCGGACTCGTCAGCGGCGACCCGCAGGCTGACCGCGATCAACGGAATCGGCCCGTGGACGACCGCCGAGGTCGTCCGGGTGGCGTACGGGGATGCGGACGCGGTCAGCGTCGGCGACTACCACGTACCGAACACGGTGGCCTGGGCGCTGGCCGGCGAACCACGCGCCGACGATGCCCGGATGTTGGAACTACTGGAGCCGTTCCGGGGGCATCGGGGCCGCGTCTGCCGACTGCTGGAAGCCGCCGGCATCCACGCGCCCAGGTTCGGCCCGCGCATGCCCATTCGTTCCTTCGCCCGCTTCTGACCCGACGTCCGCCGGTAGCCGGCTTCTGACCCGCTGCCCAGGCCCGTTCCCGGCGACCGCACACAGGTCGGCCCGGCTCACCCCAGGTCGGCCAGGCTCACGCGGGTCGGTCGGATTCGCGCAGGTCGGCCAGGCTCACTGGGCTCCACTGACCCAACAACGCCGCCAACTCGGCCACCGTGCCCACCTCTCCGAGCACGTTGTCACCGCCGCCGAAGCGGCGGGGATAGCGGTGGACCAGTCGGTAGACGTGTCTACCCCGGATCAGCTCGATGCTGACCCGCCACCGTCCGCAGCACCCGCACACCAACTCCGGCACTCCGCGAAAGTAGCTCTGACCTGCTGCTTCACGAATTTCCCAGGCAGGCTGCGACAACCCAACGACAGACACGCCACCCACCGGCCAGCAGTGATCTGCCTCACCGGTGTCGGTGGTGTCTGGTTGACTGTCGCCGTGGACCTGCCGATCAACCCGCCGCTGGAGCCGATGCTGGCGCGTAGCGTCGCGTCGATCCCGTCCGGGCCGGGGATGACCTACGAGCCCAAGTGGGACGGTTTCCGCTGCATCGTCTTCCGGGACGGCGACGAGGTGGAGCTGGCCAGCCGGGGCGGCAAGACGATGACCCGCTACTTCCCCGAGGTGGTCGAGCAGGCCCGTCGGCAGCTGCCGACGCGCTGCGCGGTCGACGGCGAGTTGATCGTGATCCGTCGCGACGGCCCGGACGCCGCGCCCCGGCTCGACTTCGAGCTGCTGGCCCAACGCGTCCACCCGGCCGCCTCCCGGGTGAAACTGCTCGCCGAGACCACACCGGCCGACTTTGTCGCCTTCGACCTGCTCGCGCTCGACGGCGAGAGCCTGCTCGACGTGCCCTACCCGGCCCGCCGCGCCCGGCTGGAGCAGGCCCTGGCCGGGGTGCGTCCGCCGGTGCACGTCACCCAGATCACCACCGACGCCGACACCGCCCGCCGCTGGTTCGACGTGTTCGAGGGTGCCGGGCTGGACGGGCTGATCGCCAAACCCGCCGACCTGCCGTACGAGCCGGGCAAGCGGCTCATGTTCAAGGTCAAACACGCCCGCACCGCCGACGTGATGGTCGCCGGGTTCCGCTGGCACAAGTCCGGTCCGGTGGTCGGCTCGCTGCTGCTGGGGCTCTACGACGACGCCGGGGTGCTGCACCACGTCGGGGTGAGCGCCTCGTTCACCATGGCCCGCCGAGCCGAACTGCTTGCGGAGTTGGCTCCCTACCGTGAGGTCGGAGCCGATCATCCGTGGGTGCACGGCGACCACGAGCGCGGTCAACGCATCCCGGGCGGGGTAAGCCGGTGGACCGGCACGAAGAACCTGGAATGGGAGCCGCTCCGCCCGGAACTGGTGGTCGAGGTGGCGTACGACGCGATGGAGGGTGACCGGTTCCGGCACACCGCGCGCTTCGTCCGCTGGCGGCCCGACCGTGACCCGCTCTCCTGTCGATACGACCAGCTGGAACGGCCGATCCGGTTCGACGTGGACCAGGTCCTGCGCGGCGATCCGGCGGTGACGGTCGGGTCCGCGCCCGGCTCCGCGTAGCCTGACGGTCGAACCGATCACGGAGGCTCGCTCGTGACCCGTACTTCCGACCGGACTCGCCGCCAGCGGCGCACCCTCGCCGGCCTGGTCGCCGCCATGGTGGTCGCCGCCGGGTGCACGCTACCGTCGTTCGCGCCGCGCAGCGACACCGACAGCGAGGCCGCCCCGCCGGGCACCGCGCCGACCTGGCAAGCCTGCCCGGAGGTGGCCGACGAGGTGGTCGGGCGAGGCGCACCGGGCATCCGGTACGAATGCACCCGGATCCAGGTCCCCCGCGACTGGGCCGGCGGTAGCGGCGCCACGGCCGGCCCCGGCGCTGGTGAGACCTTCGAGATCGCCCTGATCCGGGCCCGCTCCGACAAGCAACGCGACCGGATCGGCTCGCTGCTGGTCAATCCGGGCGGCCCCGGCGGCTCGGGGGTGGACACCGCCGTCTATCTCTCCTTCGGCGAGCAGTACGGCGGCCTGCCCGACCGCATCCTGGAACGCTTCGACATCGTCGGCTTCGACCCGCGCGGGGTGGCCCGCTCCAGCCCGGTGGAGTGCATCTCCGACGCCGATCTCGACGCCGTCTTCGGCTCCGACCCCGACCCGCAGAGCCAGCAGTCGTTCGACGGTCTCGTCGCGTTGGCCAACCGCATCGGTCAGGGCTGCGGCGACAAGTACGGCGACCAGTTGCCGCTGTACGGCACCGAGCAGGCGGCCCGGGACATGGACGCGATCCGCGCCGCCGTCGGCGACGACAAGCTCACCTACCTCGGCTACTCCTACGGCACGCTGCTCGGCGCCACGTACGCTCAACTGTTCCCTTCTCGGGTCCGGGCGCTGGTGCTCGACGGCGCGATCGACCCCCGACAGGGCCTGATCGAAGGCTCGGAGAGTCAGGCCAAGGGCTTCGAGCGGGCGTTCGACAATTTCGACCGGTGGTGCTCGGCCGACGCCGCCCGCTGCCCGATCGCCCCGGACGCCCGCGCGGCGGTCATCTCCGCCATCGACAAGGCCAAGGTGTCACCGGCCCGCTCCGCCGACGGTCGGGAAGCCACCGCCGGCTGGGTCTTCTACGCGGTCATCTCCTCGCTCTACACGGAATCCGGCTGGCAGGAGCTGGCCCGCGCCATCGACCAACTGGAGGGCGGCAACCCGCAGGGGGTGTTCCGGCTGGCCGACAACTACGCCGACCGCGACGACAGGGGCCACTACAGCAACCTGTTCGACGCCAACACGGCGATCAACTGCGCGGACGAGGAGGAGCGGCCCAGCCTGGACCGGATCCGCCAGTTGCAGTCCCAGTGGCGTCAGCAGTACCCATTGTTCGGCCCGGCGTTGGCCACCGGCCTGATCTCCTGCACCGAGTGGCCCGGCGGCAGCGATCCCTACCCGACCGGCCGTGCCGACGGCGCCCCACCGATCCTGGTCGTCGGCACCACCGGAGACCCGGCGACGCCGTACGAGCAGACCCCGGCCCTGGCCGAGATGCTCGGGGTGGGGCGGGTGCTCACCTGGGAGGGTGAGGGTCATACGGCGTACCCGCAGACGGCCTGCATCACCCAGGCCGTCGACGCGTACCTGATCGACCTCGCCGTCCCCGCCGAAGGCAAACGCTGCCCCGGCCGTTGAGCCACTCCTACCACTGCGGAGGGCGAGCCCATGCCGCAGCGTCGGGCGGCACCGGTCCTCACCAGAATCGGACGTCGACCGCGTCACGCACCACCAGCTCGTCGAAGTCCGATTGCCTGAGCCCCCAATCGTCGGGCCGGCGGGCGCCTCGGGCGGACAACTCGTCTTGTTCCGCTTCGGTGCAGCTCGTGGTCATGGTCAAAACCAGCAGCGCAGGCGCAATCGACGCATCTTGGCGAATACCCGTCACGCGGGCATAGTGCAACCCTTCGGCAAACCGCCGCTCCGGCGAGCCCGAGGATTCGTGTCCACGGCGCCGCGAATGTCCGGTATGCGGCTGTTTGCGCGGTGGCCCGATCGGCCGACGGCGGAATGATGCCGGGCCGCGGGTCGTTGTACATGGCATACCGCGAGGGCTTCCCCGCCCCGCCACGCGATCTCCCGGAACCCCTGGAATGTGGGGCCGCCCGGGATCGTTACATCTCTCGGACGCCCGAGCACCTCCGCCGGGCGTTCCTCTTTCCCCCCGCAGCACTGGAGCCCCGAACCGGGTTGATTCCTGCTGCGTACCCCCGAACGGAAGGTGTGACTCAATCATGCGTACCACCCTCCTGCGCAAGACCGCTCTGACCTTCGCCGCTGCCGCCGCCACCGCCGGTGGCATCGCCGGCCCCGCCATCGCCGCCAACGCCGCGCCGGCTGCCGCCGCTTCGGTGCAGGCCGACCGTAAGCCCAACGGCGAGCGCCAGCTCGACGTGCGCTACGAGGCCCAGCCGAACTTCTACTTCTGCGGCCCGGCCGCCGCCCGTAACGCGCTGAGCGTGCAGGGCAAGAACATCGACGTGTACGACATGGCCGAGCGGATGGGTACCACCGAGGCCGGTACCGACTCCATCAACGACATCACGCCGGTGCTGAACAAGGAGACCGGTGAGGACGTCTACAAGTCGGTGGAGATCCGCGACGCCAAGGCCGCCGAGAAGCAGGCCGACAAGCTGCGCGAGGACGTCGTGCGTACCGTCGACGACGGCCGTGCCGTGGTCGCCAACATCGCCGGCACCGCCACCGACACCGATGGCGTCGTCCACAGCTTCGAGGGCGGGCACTACGTCAGCGTCACCGGCTACGACGACGAGGGTGAGACGGTGACCATCGCCGACTCCGCCGACCCGGCCCAGGCTTCGTACCGGATGGACATCGAGACGCTGGCCAACTGGATCGCCACCCGCGGTTACTCCGCCGCCTCCTGACGATCCGACAACCGAACACGCGAAGGGCCGGCCCCCAGATGGGGGTCGGCCCTTCGGTCTGCCACAGACCGGTCGCCACGGGTGTGCGATTCTCGCGGGATGAGCGACGTGATCTTCCGTACGGCGGTCCGGGCCGACCTGCCCGCCGTACTCGACCTGCTCGCCGACGACATGCTGGGGCGTACCCGGGACGTCGGCGAGGTCGACGCCACCTACGAGAAGGCGTTCGCGGACATCACCGCCGACCCGCGCAACCACCTCGTCGTCGCCGAGGTCGGCGGCGAGGTGGTCGGCTGCATGCAGCTCACGTACATCCCCGGGCTCGGTCGGCACGGTGCCGAACGGCAACTGATCGAGTCGGTACGGGTCCGCTCGGACCGGCGCGGTCAGGGCCTCGGCCGACTCATGATGACCTGGGCAGTCGATCAGGCCCGGCAGCGTGGCTGCGGCCTGGTGCAGCTCACCACCGACAAGAGCCGCCACGACGCGCACCGCTTCTATCTGGGTCTCGGCTTCGTGGCCAGTCACGAGGGCATGAAGCTCAGTCTCTGACGCCGTCGCCTGTTGGCGGCTCGCCCAGCCGAGCGCACCCGACCTCGCAGTCGAGCCGCACCCCGCAAGGTCACGCTCGATCCGGGATCGAGTGGCCTCGACGCGAGCGGGAAGCCACTCGATCCGGGATCGAGCGTGACCTTGGGAGAGAGTCTCGCCCGGCGTTGAGCAACGCGGCAGGCACGGAGCAACACGGCGGTGCGGAGGAACGCGGCAGGCCCGGAGCAACACGGCGGTGCGGAGGGACGCGGCAGGCACGGAGGGACGCGGCAGGCACGGAGGAACGCGGCAGGCACGGAGCAACGCGGCAGGCACGGAGCAACGCGGCAGGCACGGAGCAACGCGGCGGTGTGGAGGAACGCGGGGCGGGGCCGCTCAGCGGGGGCGGTCGCGGTCGCGGGAGGGTTGGACCCGCTTGGGTTCGCCGGGCATCTTCGGGTGGTCGGGCGGGTAGGGCAGGTCGCCCTCACCGGCTGCGGCGTCGCGCTCGGCCCACTCCAGCAGCGGGGTGATGTCCCACCCGGCGTCGTCGATGCCGGCGTGCGGGTCACCCTGCTCGGCCAGCCGCTGCGGGACGGTACGCAGGTCGAAGTCGTCCGGGTCGACGTCGGGCAACTCGTCCCAGGTGACCGGGGTGGAGACGGTCGCCCGGGCGTTGGCCCGCAGCGAGTACGCGCAGGCGATGGTGCGGTCCCGGGCCATCTGGTTGTAGTCGACGAAGACCCTCTCGCCGCGTTCCTCCTTCCACCAGGCGGTGGTGACCAGGTCGGGACGGCGGCGGGCCAGCTCCCGGGCCAGCGCGATGGTAGCCCGGCGCACCTCGACGAAGCTCCAGCGTGGCTGGATGCGCAGGTAGACGTGCACGCCTCGGCCGCCGGAGGTCTTCGGCCAGCCGGGGACGCCCAGCTCGTCGAGGATGGCGCGCAGCTCGCCGGCGGCGGTGGCCGCGTGGGCGAAGTCGGTGCCGGGCTGCGGGTCGAGGTCGACGCGCAGCTCGTCGGGGCGGTCGGGCTCGGCGGCGCGCACCGGCCACGGGTGGAACACGACGGTGCCCATCTGCGCCGCCCAGGCCACGTGGGCCAGGTCCGCCGGGCAGAGCTCCGCGGCGGTGCGCCCGCTGGGGAAGGTGATCTCGGTGGTGCGCACCCAGGGCGGTACGCCCCGGGTCGGCACCCGTTTCTGGAAGAACATCTCCCCCTCGATGCCGTCGGGGAAGCGTTGCAGAGTGGTCGGCCGTTCGCGCAGGGCGCGCATGATGCCGTCGCCGACGCCCAGGTAGTAGCCGAAGACGTCGGCCTTGGTGAAGCCGCGCTTCGGGAAGATCACCCGGTCCGGGCTGGACAGCCGTACGGTGTGCCCCGCGACCTCGATCTCTTCGGCCGCCGCCTTCGTGCCTGCCATTTCGCGACCATATGCGATGGGTCCGACGTTCGACGTACCGTTGACGGGTGAGTCTTCCCGACAGCGAACTGCCCCGCACCGAGGACGAGTGGCGGGTCCGGCTCAGCCCCGAGGAGTTCCGGGTGCTGCGCGAGCACGGCACGGAGCCGGCGTGGACCGGCGAGTACGTCGACACCAAGACCCCCGGCATGTACCGCTGCCGCGCCTGCGGCGCGGAGTTGTATCCGAGTGACACCAAGTTCGACTCGCACTGCGGGTGGCCGAGCTTCGACGACGCCATCCCGGGTGCGATCAAGGAAATCGAGGACAACTCCCTCGGCATGCGACGCACCGAGATCCGCTGCGCCCGCTGCGACAGCCACCTGGGGCACGTCTTCCGCGGTGAGGGCTTCACCCCGAAGGACACCCGGCACTGCGTGAACTCTCTTTCCATCCGTCTGGACCCCAGCACCCCCTGAGCCGGTCAGGCCGCTGCCGGGTGGGCGGCCAGCATCGCGACCTGGGCGGTACGGGACTGCTCGATGCGTCGGGCGAGGTCGCGTACCCGCTCGTCGGTGCCGGCTGCCAGGTGCGCGCGGGCCAGGTCGGCGGCGCCCTTCTGGTGGGCACCGAGCACCTCGACCAGCACCCGGTCGACCTCGCCGGCCGGGGCGTCGCGCAGCCGGGCCAACTGGTCCGGGCCGGTGCCGTGGCCGGCGTGCTCGTCAGCGCGGGCGGTGCGCCCGGCCTGCGCCAGCCAGCTGCGCGCGGTGGCCAGTTCGTCGGCCTCGGTCACCTCGATGGCGGCGATCAGGGTCCGCAGTTCGGGGTCGGCCAGCCGGTCGTGGACCAGCCGGGCGATCTGCAGGGTCTGCTCGGTGTGCCCGGCCATCATCGACAGGAACAGCAGGTCGATGCCGGCCATCCCGGTGGCTGCCGGCGTACCGGATCCGGCGGGTCGCGGTGCGTCGAGAGCGGGTGACGCCGTCGGGCCGCCGGTCGCCGATGCGGTCGCGGCCGGCGGTGCCGGCGCGCCGCCGCCGTGCTGCCCGCCGCCGCAACCGGTGGCGAACAGCACGGCGGTCAGGGCCAGCACCGCCCGGAGGCGGGCCGGCGGGAGGTGCGGCCGGGACCAACCGCACCTCCCGCTGCTCAGACCAGGCTCCACAGCGCTGGTACGTTCGGTGGCTCCCAACCGGCGATCGCGGTGTGCGCCTGCCGGCAGCGGTACGTCCGACCGCCGTAGGTGACCTGGTCGCCGACGGCGTACGCGCGGCCCGCGGTCCAGGTGCCGCCGGCCGGCGGGTTGCTGGTCGGGGCGACGGTCGGGGTGGGCGACGGTGCCGGCGGGGTGGTCGGGCTCGGGCTCGGCGGCGGGTTGCCGCCACCGCCGATCTGCAGGTCGACGCAGGAGTAGAAGGCGTTGGCGGTGTCGGCGATGTTCCAGACGGCCAGCAGCTTCTGGCGGCCTGAGTAGCCGGACAGGTTGACGCTGTGCGAGACGGTGGGGCCCGGCTGGCGTCCGCCGCCGCTGAACACGGCGACCCGGGTGTTGCCGATGTAGTACTCCCAGTCGCGGGTGGCGTGCATCGCGGTGTTGACCCAGGTGAAGGTGACAGTGGTGCCGACCGAGGTGGCGGGCCAGCCCCGGTTGTCGTCGTTGAGGACGGCGAAGTGGGAGATGTTGGCGTGGCAGTTGCGCAGCCCCTTGGGGCCTTCCACGCTCTGCGGTTCCCAGCGGATCTGCCCGCAGTCGGGGACCCGGTTCTGGGCGCAGAGCGCCTGCCGGCTGGGCGGTGACGAGACGTAGCCGTGGGCCTGGGCGGGGGCGGCGACGGCCAGGGTGGCGACCATGGCACCCGTCGCAAGCAGCGGGAGAGTGATTCTTCGACGCATGGCGGCGGCTCCTTCGCGGCATGTTGCCTGGTGAGGTGCCACCAACATAATTTAAACAATGTTAACAGTAAAGACCGCTATCAATAAAAGTGGCGGCGATCAGAGCAGCAGCAGGCCGCCCTGGTCGTCCACCCGGTCGGCGGACTCGTCGTCGAACCACAGCCCACCGGCGGCCAGGTAACGGAAGCGGTGCTGCCCCGGCCCCAGCCGTACGGTCACCGTCCGAGTGCCGTCGCGGCGGGCCACCAGCACGTGTTCACCGGGCTGCCAACCGTTGAAGGACCCGACCACGCTGACCGTTCCCGGTGGGGTGTCTCGGGGAAGGCAGAAGGTGACCCGAGTCTGGCTGCCGAAGAGCCGGTTCCGCTTGATCATCATTCCTCCCGGTTCGCGTACTCCACCGAAAGGCGGCGGCCGGGCCGCCGCCGGCCAGGTCACCCGGTACAACGGCCGACCTGCGGCGAGCGACACGCCGCCCCGTCCGGGCGATCCGCGCCGATTCCGGCCACCCCGGCCGATCGCGTGCCACACGCTGAGGACAACAACCGGCTATCGAGGGGATGCGTCGTGGCGACGTGCGAGGTCTGCGGAAACGACTACTGGCTGGCCTTCGAGGTACGCACGGTCAGCGGCGACGTGCACACCTTCGACAGCTTCGAGTGCGCCGCACACAAGCTGGCCCCGATCTGTGAACACTGCCAGGTGAAGATCATCGGGCACGGGGTGGAGGTTTCCGGGCGCTTCTTCTGCTGCGGCCACTGCGCCCGCGCAGTGGAGGCCGAACACGGCGCCCAGATCCGCGACACGGTCGGCGCCCGCCCCGCCTGACCGGCGCGCCGGCACCCACCCACCCCCGACGGTTGGACGTTTCGCGACGCCCTAACCTGGGCCGATGCCGAGCACGCAACTACGGATCGCCGGCTTCGCCGACTTGGACGCCCGCACCTTCCACGACCTGGTACGGCTGCGCGTCGACGTCTTCGTGGTCGAGCAGGAGTGCGCGTACCCGGAACTCGACGGGCGAGACATCGAACCCGGCACCCGACACCTCTGGCTGGCCCGCGACGGCGCTGTCCTGGCGTACCTGCGGATTCTGGCCGACCCCGACGGCGTGGCCCGGATCGGTCGGGTGGTGGTGGCGCCGTCGGCGCGCGGCGCCGGACATGCCGGAGAGTTGCTGGCCGCGGCGCTGGCCGAGATCGGCGACCGACCGTGCGTGCTGGAGGCGCAGTCGCATCTGGTCGACTTCTACGCCCGGCACGGGTTCACGGTCAGCGGCCCGGAGTACGTCGAGGACGGCATCCCGCACACCCCCATGCGTCGCGATCCCTGATCCGGCCGCAGCGATTGACGGATGGCGATGTTTTGTGCCATTCTTCCGCACGGAGCCAATAACCGCAGTGCCACGCGGACCGGCGCGGGAGAGGCAACTCCCGGGCGTTCGGGCGAAGTCGCGATCCGACGATCCCCCTGGGGGCTCCATCCATGTCCAAAATGCTCAGACCCGCTAGGCTGGCCGGCCTGCTCGCCACCGCGGCGGCCGCCACGCTGCTCGTCTCCACTGCCCTGGTCAACTCCGCCTCCGCGCACGGCTCGGTGGTCAACCCCGGAGCCCGCGCCTACAGCTGCTGGGAGCGCTGGGGTGGCGACTTCCAGAACCCTCGGATGGCCACCGAGGACCCGATGTGTTGGCAGGCCTGGCAGGCCAACCCGAACGCCATGTGGAACTGGAACGGCCAGTTCCGTGAGGGCGTTGGCGGCAACCACCAGGCCGCCATCCCGAACGGCCAGCTCTGCTCGGGCGGCCGCGCCGAGGGTGGGCGCTACAACGCCCTGGACACCATCGGCGCCTGGCGGACCACCCAGGTCTCCAACAGCTTCCGGCTGAAGTTCTTCGACCAGGCCAGCCACGGGGCCGACTACATCCGGGTGTACGCGACCCGGCAGGGATTCGACGCGCTGACCAAGCCGCTGGCCTGGTCGGACCTGGAGCTCGTCGGGCAGATCGGCAACACGCCGGCCTCCCAGTGGCAGCGTGAGGTCGACGGTGTCTCCATCGAGATCCCGGTGAACGCGCCGGGCCGCAGCGGCCGGCACATCATCTACACCATCTGGCAGGCCAGCCACTTCGACCAGTCGTACTACCACTGCAGCGACGTGCAGTTCGGTGGCAGCACCAACCCGCCGCCCACCACGCCGCCGCCGACCACTCCCCCGCCCACGACCCCGCCGCCCACCACTCCCCCGCCGTCCACTCCGCCGCCCAGCAACCCGCCGCCGGCGGGTGCCTGCTCGGCGACGTACCAGGTGACCAACAGCTGGTCCGGTGGCTTCCAGGGTGAGGTGAAGGTGACCGCGGGCAACGCGGCGATCCGCGGCTGGCGAGTGACCTGGACGTACGCCAACGGTCAGCAGGTCAGCCAGGCGTGGAACGCCACGCTCAGCTCCAGCGGATCCACGGTGACCGCCACCAACGTCAGCTACAACGGCAGCCTCGGCTCCGGAGCCAGCACCACGTTCGGCTTCCTGGCCTCCGGCTCCGGTGCCAGCGCACCCACGCTGACCTGTACGGCCACCACCTGATCCCGAGCGGGGTCGCGCCCTTCTCCCTCGGGCGCGACCCCGCCCGGCCGGGCCTGCCGGCTCTCGACACCCGTCCGGGTGCCGGCGCCCTGAGTTGAAAAAAGGGGTCCCCTGCCACGTCAGCAGGGGACCCCTTTTTTCAGGCCAGGGCGGTGACGATGTCGGCGATCGAGCGGCGGCGGCCGGTGTAGAACGGCACCTCCTCGCGGACGTGCAGCCGGGCCCGCGAGGCGCGCAGGTCCCGCATCAGGTCCACGATCCGGTGCAGCTCGTCGGCCTCGAAGGCGAGCATCCACTCGTAGTCGCCGAGCGCGAACGAGGCCACCGTGTTGGCGCGTACGTCCGGGTAGCCCCGGGCCATCTGGCCGTGCTCGGCGAGCAGTTCCCGCCGCTCCGCGTCGGGCAGCAGGTACCAGTCGTACGAGCGGACGAACGGGTAGACGCACAGGTAGGCGCGGGCCTCCTCACCGGCGAGGAAGGCCGGGATGTGGCTCTTGTTGAACTCGGCCGGCCGGTGCAGCGCCATCTGCGACCAGACCGGGGTCATCGCCCGTCCCAGCGTGGTGCGCCGGAACCGCAGGTAGGCGTCCTGAAGGGCGTCGCTGGACGAGGAGTGCCACCAGATCATCAGGTCGGCGTCGGCACGCAGCCCGGACACGTCGTACGTGCCCCGGACCACGACGTCCTTGCCGGCCAACTCCTCGATCAACGACTCGACCTCGCCGATGACGTTGTCGCGCAGCGACGGCAGCGGTGCGCTGACCCGGAACACCGACCACATGGTGTATCGAATGGTGGAGTTGAGTTCCTTCAGCCGGGCCGCGTTGCTCTGCTCGGTCATCTCGCCGATCCTCCCAATGCTGTGATGATCTCCTCGGCCGCCGTCTCGCCCGAACGGACGCAGACCGGGATGCCCACGCCGTCGTACCCGGCTCCGGCCAAGGTCAGCGTCGGATGCGCGGCCCGCAGTACGGCCCGGGCGGCGGCTGTCCGGTCGAGGTGGCCCGGGGTGTACTGCGGCAGCGCACCACCCCACCGCTGCACGTGCCCGGCGACCGGGGCGGGCAGCGGCGTGTCGAGCACCGCAGACAGTTCGCGGTGCACGGTGGCGGCCAGGTCTTCGTCGGGGCGCTGAAGTTGGGCCTCGTCGCCGTAGCGGCCGACCGAGGCGCGCACCAGGGCCACGCCGTCCGCCCGACGCAGATGCCCCCACTTGGTGGTGAAGAACGTGGACGCCTTGATCAGCAACCCTTCGGTGCTGGGCACCAGGAATCCGGAGAGCTGCGGCAGCGTCGGCTCGGGCAGCGCCAGGGTGACCAGTGCGACGCTGGCGTAGTCCAGCCCGCCGATGTCCGCCGCAACCGGATCTGCGACGCCGGTGAGCAGCCGGGCCGCCGGCCGGGCCGGCACCGCCAGCACCACCGCGTCGACGTCGACGTGCTCCGCGTCGCGGGTCGGTCCGACGGTGAGCCGCCAGCCGGTGCCGGTCGGGGCCAGTTCCCGGACCGCCGCGTTGGTGCGGATGGTGGCCCCGCTGGCCGTCGCGGCGGCGTCGACCAGGGTGCTCAGCCCGCCGTCGAGGGTGCCGAAGACCGGCTCGCCGGTGGCGCGCGGTGCGGCGGCCTGCGCCGCCCGGACCGCGTCGAGCAGCGTGTGTCGGGTGCGGGCGGCACGGGCCAGGGCGGGCATGGTGGTGGCCAGGGACAGGTCGTCGGCCCGGCCGGCGTACACGCCGCCGAGCATCGGGTCGACGAGACGGTCGACCACCTCGTCGCCGAACCGGGCGCGGACCAGCGCGCCGACGGAGACGTCGTCGGTGGGGCCGAGCAGCGGAGCACCGCCGTCGCGGTCGGCCTCCGGCGTCGGGCGGGCCACCGTCGCCACCTTGTCGAGATCACCGGGTACGCCCACCAGCGTGCCGCCGGGGATCGGCCGCAACTCACCGTCGACGGCGAGCGCGGCCTGCCCGACGGTGGGATGCACGATCCGCCCGGCCAACCCGAGCCGGCGGATCAGGGTCACCGCCGCCGATTCGCCGCCGGCCGGGTCACGCATCAGGAACGACTCGGCGCCGAACTCCACCGGCCCGCCGGCCAGCTCACCGGTGAGCAGTTTGCCGCCGAGCGCGCCGGACTGCTCGTACACGATGATCTCGGTGCCGGTGGGGGCGTGGTCGCGCAACCGGACCGCGGCGGCCAGGCCGGCGATGCCGCCGCCGACCACCGCCACCCGCCACCGCGACGCCATGGCGGTCAGGCCCCCTCGGCGGGACGGGCGGACAGTTCGTGCACCAGGGCGACCACCCGGGTGAGCACCTCCGGGTCGGTCTCCGGCAGCACCCCGTGGCCGAGGTTGAACACGTGCCCCGGCGCGGCGCGGCCCTGGTCGAGGATGCGACGCACCTCGGCCTCGATCACCGGCCACGGGGCGAACAGCAGGCACGGGTCCAGGTTGCCCTGCACCGCCTTGTCGGGCCCGATCCGGCGGGTCGCGGTGTCCAGCGGGGTACGCCAGTCCACGCCGACCACGTCGGCGCCGGCCTCGCCCATCGCGCCGAGCAGTTCGGCGGTGCCCACCCCGAAGTGGATCCGGGGGATCCCCGCGTCGGCCAGCCCGGACAGCACGGCCGTCGAGTGGGGCAGCACGAACCGCCGGTAGTCGGCCTCGGAGAGCGCGCCGGCCCAGGAGTCGAAGAGCTGCACGGCGCTGACACCGGCGGCGATCTGCACCCGCAGGAACGCCAGGGTCACCTCGGCGAGCCGGCCAGCCAGGGCGTGCCACAGCTCGGGGTCGCCGTACATCAGGGCCTTCGTCTTGACGTGGTTCCGCGACGGCCCGCCCTCGACCAGGTAGCTGGCCAGGGTGAACGGCGCACCGGCGAAGCCGATCAGCGGAGTGTCACCCAACTCCTTGACCAGCATCCGGACCGCCTCGTCGACGTACGGGACGTCGTCGCGACCGATCGGGCGGATCCGCTGCACGTCGGCGGCGGTACGCACCGGCTCGGCCACCACCGGCCCGGTGCCGGGCACGATGTCCAGGTCGACCCCGGCGGCGGCGACCGGCACCACGATGTCGCTGAACAGGATCGCCGCGTCCACCCCGTGCCGACGCACCGGCTGGAGGGTGATCTCGGTGACCAGGTCGGGGCGGCGGCAGGACTCCAGCATCGCCACGTTGGCCCGGATCTCGCGATACTCCGGTAGCGACCGGCCGGCCTGCCGCATGAACCAGACCGGGGTGTGTGGGACGGGCCGGCGACGACACGCCCGCACGAAGGGCGAGTCGGCGGGCCCGCCGGGGCGGGGTGCGTCGTCTCGGGCAGCGGCGCCCGTGGTGTCGGTGGTCATCGCGGCCATCGTGCCACGCGCCGCGTGACCGCTATCGGGCGGTCGCGGAGTTTGGCCCCTTTGAATAAGGTGACCCGAAGACATCCATCGATGGATTGGGCGGGGATCGATGAGTGGAACAATTCGTCGGCTGGTCGCCGGCATCGTCGGGGTATTACTCGGCTCGGTCGTCGGGATCGCGCCGCCGGTTGGCGCAGCAGCGGGCACGAGCGGATCAGGGCCGGTGAGCCCAATGATCATCGGCGGCGAGGACGCGACCCCGTCCTACCCACCGATCGTCTCCCTCCAACTCGACCGAAACGGCACCTTCGGCCACAACTGCGGGGCGACTCTCATTCATCCGCGCCATCTCGTCACCGCCGCGCACTGCGTCACGGACTGGGTCGCGGCGCCGGTGCAACCCGCGACGTTGCGGGTCCGGGTCGGCTCCGCCGAGCACGCGACCGGAGGCCGGATCGTGGCGGTGACCGAGGTCGTACCGCATCCGGCCTGGGACTGGAACACCGGTGACGACCCCGCGGCGGACGTCGCCGTGCTCCGCCTGGCAGCGCCGGTGTGGCTGCCCCGCTACCCGATCGCCGGCCCGTCGCCCGCGGTGGGCACCACCATTCGGGAACTCGGCTGGGGGTCCACCACGCCCACGTTCGGTGGGCCGCTGCCGGACCGCTTGCAGCAGCTCGACCGCTGGGTGCTGCCGCCCGAGCAGTGCGCTGGCGGACGGATCAGCGCTGGCGAGATCTGTGTCGGTGGCATCGACGGCGGGCCGTGCTTCGGCGACAGCGGCGGCCCGGGGCTGCGTCGCATCGGCCAGATCTGGTCGGTGGTCGGCGGCGTCAGTCGGGTCGGCGTGGACTGGCAGAGCGGCATCTACTGCGGGGTACAGGTCATCTACACCGACCTGACCTTCCACCGGGCCTGGATTCGGAGCGTGGTGGGCGGCGGCACGGCTTGGTGATCGTCGGCGCGCCGTCGCGGCGCAGCGGCGGGTGGCGGCTTAGGCTGCGGACATGGCCCCCCCGATCGCGCTTCCGGACACCTTCGCCCGCGCGGTCGCCGGGCTCCGGTCGGCGACGCCTCGGCCGGAGATCTGCCTGGAGGAGGTGGGCGCACCGCAGCGACTCGCGCCGTACGCCTTCGCGCTGTCCGCGTCGGTGCTGCGCGACGGTGACGAGGTGGCCACCGGGCGGCTGATCCTGTTGCACGACCCGGCCGGGCACGAGGCCTGGCAGGGCACCCTGCGCCTGGTCACCTACGTGACCGCCGAGTTGGAGAGCGACCTGGCCGCCGACCCGCTGCTGCCCGGAGTCGGCTGGACCTGGCTCACCGACGCCCTCGACGCCCAAGAGGCGGGATACCGGGCGATCGGTGGGACGATCACCCAGACGATGTCGAACCGGTTCGGGGATCTGGCCGGCCCACCCGCGACCGCCGACATCGAGATCCGCGCCTCGTGGACCCCGACCGGGATCGACCTCACCCCGCATCTGTACGCCTGGTGCGCCCTGCTCGCCTCCACCGCCGGACTGCCGCCACCCGGCGTCACCGCCCTGCCGGATCGCCGGGCCGCCACCGCCGGCTGAGTCGACACGCGGCGGGGGCGGGTGTGCGCCGTGTGTTCCGCTCTCGCACTAGGGTTGTCAGGTGACCGACGAACCACCCCTGCGCCGTCGGGCCGCCGCAAGCCGTACGGGAAACGACACGCAGCCCTCGCCGACGGCGCGACCGGAGCCGTCGGACGCGGGGACCGAACCCAACGACGGCGCGGCCGTGCCGCTGACCGCGCCCCGTGAGGGCACCCCTGAGCCGGTGACCGTGCCGGAGCAACTCGCCGAGGTGGTGGCCCGATTCGCGGCCGGCAGCGGGCCGGTGGCCCTGGACGCCGAACGCGCCTCGGGCTACCGCTACAGCCAGCGGGCGTACCTCGTGCAGCTGCGTCGCGGCGGCGCCGGTACCGCACTGATCGACCCGCTGCCCCTGCCCGACCTGAGCACCCTCGACGCCGTGATCGCCGAGACCGAATGGGTGCTGCACGCGGCCAACCAGGATCTGCCCTGCCTGGCCGAGCTCGGGCTACGCCCGCGCCGACTGTTCGACACCGAGTTGGCCGCCCGGCTCGCCGGGTTCGAACGGGTGGGCCTGGCCGCGCTCACCGAGCAACTGCTCGGCTACAGCCTGGAGAAGCACCACTCGGCGGCGGACTGGTCCAGCCGGCCGCTGCCGGAGTCCTGGCTGACGTACGCCGCGTTGGACGTGGAGCTGCTGACCGACCTGCGTGACGCGCTCGACGCGGAGCTGACCCGGCAGGGCAAGTCGTCGTGGGCGGCGGAGGAGTTCGACGCGCTGGTGCGTACCGGTGCCCGCCCGCCCCGGGTACGGGCCGAGCCGTGGCGCCGTACCTCCGGCATCCACCGGGTACGCGGCGCGCGGGCGCAGGCCCGGGTCCGGTCCCTGTGGTACGCCCGCGACCAGATCGCCGCTCGGCGGGATTCGGCGCCGGGCCGGGTGCTGCCCGACTCGGCCATCGTGGCGGCCGCGGAACTCGATCCGAAGGACGAAAAGACCCTGCTCACCCTGCCCGGTTTCGGTGGCCGTTCGGTACGCCGGCTGGCCCGCACCTGGCTGGCGGCGCTGGACGACGCGCGGCAGTTGCCGGAAGACGCGCTGCCGGTGGCGCCGACGGTGGAGGGCCCGCCCCCACCGCACCGCTGGGCCGAACGGGACCCGGCCGCCGCCGCCCGGCTGGCCCGCTGCCGCGAGGTGGTGCTGCGGCTGGCCGGTGAGCACAACCTGCCGCCGGAAAACCTGATCTCCCCCGACACGGTTCGCCGGATCGCCTGGCAACCCCCCGAGGAGATCACCGAAGCCACGGTCGCCGACACCCTGCGCGCCCTCGGCGCCCGCGAGTGGCAGATCACCCTGCTCCTCCCCTCTCTGGCCGACGCCCTCCTCCCCACCTGACCCCTGGCCTCGCCCCTGCCCCGCCGCTCCCTGTCGATCAAGAGGTTTGCGTCGACGACACGCCGCGCGTCCGGCGCAAACCTCTTGATCAACGCGGTGGAGGCAGGCGTGGGAAGAGGTGGGCAGCGGGGTGGTGTGGGCTGGGCCACAGGGTGGGGTCAGGCGAGGATTGTTACTGACGGGTAGCATTCGGGGAAATGCCAGTGCCGGCTAGGAGGCTCCAGTGCCCCGTGAAGTTCGGGATGTCGTCTTCGTCGACGGCGTCCGTACCCCGTTCGGCAAGGCGGGTGGCATGTACGCCAACACCCGCGCCGACGACCTGGTGATCCGCTGCATCCGCGAGCTGCTGCGCCGCAACCCGCAACTGCCGCCGGAGCGGGTCGAGGAGGTCGCCATCGCCGCCACCACCCAGATCGGTGACCAGGGTCTGACCATCGGCCGTACCGCCGCCCTGCTGGCGGGCCTGCCCAAGACCGTCCCCGGCTTCGCCATCGACCGGATGTGCGCCGGGGCGATGACCGCCGTGACCACCGTCGCCAGCGGCATCGCCGTGGGCGCGTACGACGTCGCGATCGCCGGCGGCGTCGAGCACATGGGCCGCCACCCGATGGGCGAGGGCGTCGACCCCAACCCGCGCATCGTCGCGGAGAAGCTGGTCGACCCGTCCGCGCTGGTCATGGGCGCCACCGCAGAGAATCTGCACGACCGGGTCCCGCACATCACCAAGGAGCGCACGGACGCCTTCGCGCTCGCCTCGCAGCAGAAGACCGCCAAGGCGTACGCCAACGGCAAGCTCCAGGACGACCTGGTGCCGGTGGCCATCCGGGACGAGGAGGGCGGCTGGGGCCTGGCCACGACCGACGAGGCGCCCCGCGACACCTCGCTGGAGAAGCTGGCCGGCCTCAAGACCCCGTTCCGCCCGCACGGCAAGGTCACCGCGGGCAACGCCGCCGGTCTGAACGACGGCGCCACCGCCAGCCTGCTGGTCGCCGAGGACGTCGCCCGCGAGCTGGGCCTGCCGGTCGCCATGCGGCTGGTGTCGTACGGCTTCGTCGGCGTCGAGCCCGAGGTGATGGGCGTCGGCCCGATCCCGTCGACGGAGAAGGCGCTGCGCATCGCCGGGCTGACCATCGACGACATCGGCCTGTTCGAGCTGAACGAGGCGTTCGCCGTGCAGGTGCTCGCCTTCCTCGACCACTTCGGCATCGCCGACGACGACCCCCGGGTCAACCAGTGGGGCGGCGCGATCGCCATCGGTCACCCGCTCGCCTCCTCGGGCGTACGGCTGATGACCCAGCTCGCCCGGCAGTTCGCCGAGCACCCCGAGGTCCGCTACGGCCTCACCGCCATGTGCATCGGCATCGGCATGGGCGGCACGGTCATCTGGGAGAACCCGCACTGGGAGGGTGGAGACAAGTGACTGGGCTCACCGCACCGAATGAGGTGGTCACCCGCGCCCTGCTGCGCCAGGTGAACGTGCCGGGGCTGGACCGTCCGGCCGCCCTGATCACCCTCGACAACGGATTCGACCACACCAAGCCGAACACCTTCGGCCCCGGCGGACTGGCCAGCCTGGACGAGGCGATCAGCGCTGCCCTGGCCGCCGAACCGGCGTTCATCGCGGTCACCGGCAAGCCGTACATCTTCTGCGTCGGCGCGGACATCACCAGCCTGCCGCTGCTGGCCGACCGGGAGCAGGCGCTGGCCATCGGCCAACTGGGCCACCGGGTCTTCGCCCGGCTCAAGGACAGCCAGATCCCGACCTTCGCCTTCGTCAACGGCGCGGCGATGGGTGGCGGCCTGGAGTTGGCCCTGCACTGCCACTACCGGACGCTGTCGGCCGGTGCCGCCGCGCTCGCGCTGCCAGAGGTCTCCCTGGGTCTGATCCCGGGCTGGGGTGGCACCCAGTTGCTGCCGAACCTGATCGGCATTCCGGCGGCCACCCAGGTGATCATCCAGAACCCGCTGATGCAGAACAAGATGCTCAAGCCGAAGCAGGCCGCTGAGCTGGGCATCGCCGACGTGCTGCTGGAGCCGGCCGACTTCGTGGAGCGGTCCCTGGAATGGGCCGCCGGCGTGGTCCGGGGCAAGGTCACCGTGACCCGGCCCGAGGTCGACAAGGACATGTGGGCGGGCGTGCTCTACTTCGCCCGGCAGACCCTCGACCAGCGGCTGCACGGCGCGGTCCCGTCCGCGTACAAGGCGCTGGATCTGCTGGAGACGGCGAAGGACGCCGACTTCGCCACCGGCACCGCCGCTGAGGACGAGGCGCTGGCCGACCTGATCTTCTCCGAGGAGCTGCGCAGCGGCCTGTACGCCTTCGACCTGGTGCAGCGGCGGGCCAAGCGGCCAGCCGGGGCACCGGACAAGGCGCTGGCTCGCCCGGTGACCAAGGTGGGCATCGTCGGTGCTGGCCTGATGGCCAGCCAGCTGGCGTTGCTGTTCGCCCGCCGCCTCCAGGTGCCGGTGGTGCTCACCGACCTGGACCAGGCCCGGGTCGACAAGGGTGTGGGCTACGTGCACACCCAGATCGAGAAGCAGGTCAGCAAGGGCCGGATGGACAAGGGCACGGCCGCCAAGCTGTACGGCCTGATCAGCGGCTCGCCAAAGGCAGAGGCCTTCGCCGCGTCGACCCCAGGCCAGCGCACTTCGTTTGCTGACTGTGACTTCGTCATCGAGGCGGTCTTCGAGGACCTGGGCGTCAAGAAGCAGGTCTGGGCCGAGCTGGAGAAGATCGTCAAGCCGGAGGCGGTGCTGGCGACGAACACCTCGTCGCTGTCGATCACGGCGATGGCGGCGGAGCTGGAGCACCCGGAGCGGGTGGTCGGCTTCCACTTCTTCAACCCGGTCGCGGTACTGCCGCTGCTGGAGATCGTCCGGGGCGAGCGCACCGACGACGCCACGCTGGCCACCGCGTTCGCGGTCGGCAAGCAGCTGAAGAAGTCGTCGGTGCTGGTCGCGGACGCCCCGGCGTTCGTGGTCAACCGGCTGCTCACCCGCTTCCTCGGCGCGATCTTCGCCGCCGTGGACGCGGGCACCCCGCTGGAGGTGGCGAACCGGGCGGTGGACCCGCTGGGCCTGCCGATGCGTCCGCTGGCCCTGCTCCAGCTGGTCGGCCCGGCCGTGGCGTACCACGTGGGCGGCACCCTGCACGCCGCCTTCCCGGAGCGCTTCGGCATCAGCGAGAACCTCAAGCGGATCGCCGACTCCGGTCAGCCGATCGTCGTCGACGACGAGATCAACGCCGAGGTGGCGAAGCTGCTGGTGGTCGGCGACCAGCCGCTCACCGAGGAGCAGGTGCGACAGAACGCGCTGGACGCGCTGGCGCAGGAGATCCGGCTGATGCTCGACGAGGGTGTCGTGGCGCAGGCGCAGGACATCGACCTGTGCATGATCCTCGGTGCCGGCTGGCCGTTCCACCTGGGCGGCGTCACGCCGTACCTGGACCGGACCGGCACCAGCGAGCGGGTGACCGGCCAGCGGTTCCTGCCGCGCGGGGTGGCCAGCCTGGCCGGCTGAGCCCTTCCCGAGAACACCGGATCGCGGTGGCCGCCCAGTCGGGCGGCCACCGCGATCTCGTCTGCCGGTCGGCCAGCGCACGGCGGGCGCCCTGCGATCAGATGCCGCCGTTGCGCCGAATCCGTGGCCCGCTCGACGGCGGTCAGGAGGTTCGTCGTCTCCGGATCAGCAGCAGGACGCCCTGATGGATCAGCACGCCGGCGGCGGTGTTGAGCACGGCCAGCCCGGCGGCGGCGAGCAAACCCGGTCCGACTTGCTGCACACCGTCTACGACCAGCAGAACCGGCCATCCCAGCGCGGCGACGATGAGTGCCGAGCGCCACCAGCGCCCGAACAGCAGGCCGAACACGATCAGCGCCGGGATCATCGGAAGCGACCTCCATGTTCGCCTGTCCCACCCGCTTGGCAGGAACGCCGGGCTGCCAGCCTCGCCACCGCGCGAGGACTGACGGTCCGACGCCGCCCGAGGGCTTGATGCCTCGCCGTTACACCGTAATGGTGGTGACCGTTCAGGCCGGATACCGCGATTACGCCGAAACGGGGCCGATCAGCGGGGGCCGATCAAAAGCCGCTCAAGCGGGGTCGATCAGCTGGGCAGGTAGCCGGGCTTGAGGCCGGCCCGGGCCTGCCGGATGCGGGTGTGGGCGATGTCTTCGGCTGCCGCGCCGGGCAGGATGCCCTGCCGGCGGGCCAGGTCGAGCACCTCTGCGGCGGTGTCGAAGATCTTCTCGACCTGGGCGGGCACCTCGTCGAGAGGAAGTCGCCGGTATTCGGCTGATCCGGTGGTGACCCCACCGGCGCTGGCGACGAAGTCGGGCACCCAGAGGATGTCGCGCTCGGCGAGCTGCCGCTCCACCTCGGGGGTGGCGAGTTGGTTGTTGGCGGCACCGCAGACCACGGCCGCGCGGATCGTCGGGACCGAGTCGCTGGTGAGCGTGGCGCCGAGCGCGCACGGAGCATAGATGTCGACCGGCGCGTCGATGACCCGCTCGGCGAGGATCACCGCAGGCAGGTCCCGTTGGACGCGTTCCCGGGCGGACGCGGAGATGTCGGCGGCGGTGACCGTGGCACCCGCCTCGACGAGCAGCCGGACGAGTTCGTAGCCGACCTTGCCGAGCCCTTCGACACCGACGGTACGTCCGGCCAGGTCTGCGGTCCCCCACCGGACGGCAGCGGCGGCACGCAGGGCGTGGAAGGCACCGTACGCGGTCATCGGGCCGCTGTCGCCGTACCCGCCGGCGGTGGTGGTGCGGCCGAGGACGTGGTCGGTGCCCCGGCCGATCACGTCGAGGTCGGCGGCGCTGATCCCGACGTCGCCGGCGGTGACGTAGCGGCCACCGAGGCTCTGCACGAAACGTCCGTAGGTCTCCAGCAACGCCTCGGACCTGACAGTGCCAGGGTCGCCGATGATGACCGCCTTGGCACCGCCACAGGGCAGGCCGGCGACGGCGTTCTTGTACGTCATCCCCCGCGACAGGCGCAGCACGTCGGTCAGCGCGTCGGCTTCGCTGGCGTACGGGTGGAACCGGGTACCACCCACGGCCGGGCCGAGCGTGCTGTCGTGGATGGCGATGATCGCGCGCAGCCCGGTCTCGGTGTCCTGGCAGAAGGTCACCTGTTCGTGTGGGAAGTCGGGGAAACGGCCCAGAACCGGCGCGGCGGCGGACGGCTTGTGTTCGGACATGGCAATCCCTTTCAACGGTTCAGGGGGTGGTGAGGTCGGTGTCGACCTGGATGAGCCGGGGTTCTCCAGCGCCCAGGGCGTCGGTGACCGCGTCGACCAGTGCCGCACGGCTGGACACCGCGACGCCGGTGACGCCGTACCCGGCGGCCAGCGCGGTGAAGTCGATGTCGGGAATGTCGAGGCCCGGAGTCTCGCCGGCCCGCAGCACCTGGGCGAACCACCGCAGGGCGCCGTAGGTGCCGTTGCGCAGGATGACGAAGACGACGGGGATGCGGTAGCGGGCGGCCGTCCACAACGCGGTGATGCCGTAGTTGGCCGACCCGTCACCGATCAGGGCGACGACCTGCCGATCGGGGTCGGCCAACTGCACTCCGACGGCGGCGGGCATCCCGAAGCCGAGCCCACCCGAGGCAGGGAAGTAGTAGCTGCCGGGCTGACGCAGATCCGCCTGTGCCCAGAAGGCGCCGGTTGTCGACGTGGACTCCGTGACCCACACGGTGTCGGACGGAGCCGTGTCACGCAGGACGGCGAACACCTCGTCCGGATGCAACCGGCCGGCCGACGAGAGTCGCGGCGCCGGGATCGGCGGCAACGGTACGAGGGCCGACCGCAGCCCGGGACTGACGGCGGTGGCCAGCCGGGCGAGGGTGTCGGCGAGATCGCAGACGATCGCGTCACCCATCGGAGCGCGGGCGGCCTCGCCCGGGTCCACGGTCAACTGCACCAGCCGGGTGCCCTCGGGCAGATACCGGCCCGGGTCGTACTGGTGGTAGCGGAAGACCGGCGCGCCGACGACCAGGACCAGGTCGTGTCCGGCCAGCACGTCGCTGATCGCCTTGACCCCGGCCGGGAGCACACCCCGGAAGGCGGGATGGCGGGTGGGGAACGGGCACCGCGCCGCCGAGGGTGCGATCCAGACTCCGGCGGCGAGGGCTTCGGCGAGCGCCACGGCGTGGTCGTTGGCGGCGGCCGCGTCGACGTCGGGCCCCAGGATCAGCACCGGCCGCTCGGCGCGATCCAACGCTGCGGCCAGCTCGGTGGTCTGCCGGGCCGTCAACGCCGCAGCGGTCACGGTGGTTCGGGACAGCAGGTGCCGTGCCTCGTCGGAGGCCTCCACCTGCCAGTCGTCGTACGGGACCGACACGTACACCGGCCCCTGCGGGGCCAGCGTCGCGGTGTGGATCGCCTGGCTGATGATCCGCGGGACGTCCTCGGCGCAGGCCGGCTCACCGCTCCACTTCACCAGCGGCCGGGGCAGTGCGGCGGCGTCCACGTTGGCGAGCATCACCTCCTGGCCGATCGTCGAGCGGACCTGCTGCCCGGCGGTGACGACCAACGGGCTGTGCGAGTACACCGAGTTGGTCAGCTGACCCATCGCGTTGCCGGTGCCCGCCGCCGCGTGCAGGTTGACCAGCGCCGGGCCTCGGCGGGCCTGGGCGTACCCGTCGGCCATGGCCAGCACCACGCCTTCGTGCAGCCCGAGTACGTACCGGAAGTCATCCGGCAGGCCGGCCAGGAACGGCAACTCGTTCGAGCCGGGGTTGCCGAAGACGGTGGTCAGGCCGTGCGCCCGCAACAGCTCGAAGGTCACGTCCCGCACGCTGCCCACCAGCCGGTTCCTCTCCGTCGTCCCAGAATCCCGCTGCATCAGTAGACCCGGGCATTCCGCTAGCGAGAAGGGTCTCGGTGGGTCGTTCCTCTGTGCGGAATAATCAGGTCTCCGGTGGCGTACAGGGAGGCAAGCCATGGAGTCGGTGGGCAACGCGCTACGAGCCCTGCTGTATCTCGGCGCCCAGGAATCGGTCAGCGTCGCCGACCTCGGTCGTCATCTCCAGGTCGCGCCGTCCACCGCGCACCGGCTGCTCACCACGCTCAAGGAGTTCGACTTCGCCCGCCAGGACGACTCGCGCAGATACCGGCTCGGCCCCGCTGCGCACGAGGTCGCCACCCGACAGGCACCCTGGGACGTCGTCGCCGCCGTCCGCCCGCACATGGAGCACCTGGCCGCGACGACCCGCGAGACAGTCAATCTGATCGGCCTGCAAGGCGCCAGCATCGTCTTCCTCGACGGCGTCGAGAGCACCCAGACCGTCCGCGTCGGCGTCCGCACCGGCGACCGCCTACCCGCCTACACCACCGCCGGCGGCAAGGCGCTGCTCGCCCAGATGCGCCCGAGAGACATCCGGGCGCTGCACCCGCGCACCCTGGCCCCGCTGACCGACGCCACGATCACCTCGATCGATCAACTGATCAACGAACTGGACGCGGTACGGGCCCGTGGCTACGCGTCCAACCTGGAAGAATGCGTCGACGGGGTGTACGCCGTCGGCGTCGCCGTCGCGCACCCCACCCGTGGCGCCGTGGCCGCACTCACCATCTCCGCCCCCGCACACCGGGTCGACGATCGGCGAGCCGACCTCCTCGCCCGGCAACTCATCCAGGCCAACACCCGACTCGCGCACGGCTGGCGGTGAGAAGACTGTTACGCGGCGTGCTCCGCCGCGCTGCGCTCCACGCAGAACTCGTTGCCCTCCGGATCGGCGAGCACCGCCCACCCGGTGCCGTCGCCGCGACGCTGATCGTCGACCAGGGTGGCGCCCAGCGCGAGCAGACGGTCGACCTCCTCGTCACGGGTCCGGTCGGTCGGTTGGAGATCCAGGTGTACCCGGTTCTTCGCCGTCTTGCCCTCCGCTACCTGCTGGAAGAGCATCCCGCCCTCGGCGACGCCCGCCCCCGACAGCAGGGCGCACTCCTGCTCGCCCGGCTTGTTGTCCGAATCGTGCCGCATTCCGGTCGCCTCGGCCCAGAAGGTCGCCATGGCGAACGGGTCGGCACAGTCAAAGTCGATCCAGCGCACCCTCGAAGTCATGGGCCCAATCTCTCATCGTGATCAAGCGAATATCCGCTGCCGGGGCTCGATGGCCGGGCCCGGTCAACGGGAGATGTTCTCCACCGTCTCGGCGGCGTCGGCGGCCGGCAGGTTGACCGTCACCTCCAGGCCGCCGCCGGGCTGCGCCACGGCGGTCACCGTGCCGCCGTGCGCGTCGCAGACCGCCCGGACGATGGACAGGCCGAGCCCCGACCCGCGCGCCCCGGTCCGCTCCCGGCCGCCCCGTCGGAACGGTTCGAACAATCCCGGTACGTCCGCCTGATCCACCTCGAAACCGGTGTTGCCGACCACCAGCCAGGACCGCTGCCCATCGGAGCCGGTGCGTACCCAGAGTCGGCCGTGCAGGTGGTTGTAGCGCACCGCGTTCTCGATCAGGTTGCCGGCCAACCGGTCCAGCAGACCGGGGTCGCCGACGACCGGCGCCGGTTCCAGCGAGGTCCGCACATCGAGCTTGATCCGCTCCACCTCCCGGCGTACCGCCGACAGTGCGTTGATGGTGCCGGCGGCCAGGTCACACTCGGTGCGCCGGCCGAGCCGGCGACCCGTCTGCGCCTCGCTGCGGGCCAGCACCAGCAGTGCGTCGACCAGGCTGTTGGCCCGTTCGGAGGCGTCGCGCACCACGGTCGCCATCCGGCGGTACTCGGCGGTGTCCGCCTCGTCGTCGCTGAGCGTCACATCGATCTCGGTACGCATCACCGCCAGCGGCGTACGCAGCTCGTGCGAGGCGTTGGCGACGAACCGTTTCTGCGCCTCGAAGGCGGCGGCGATGCGATCCAGCATCTCGTCGAAGGTGTCGGCCAACTCGGCCACCTCGTCGTTCGCACCGGAGTAACAGATCCGCTGGTCCAGCGTGGTCTCGCCGAGCCGCCGCGCGGTCGCGGTGACCTGGTGCAGCGGTCGCAGCGCCCGACCGGCCACGGCGTACGCCCCGACCACCCCGACCGTCCCGATGGCCAGCAACGCGGCCAGCCCCTTGGCCAGCAGTTCCCCGGAGGCCGAGTCGACCAGTTGCCGCTGCCACGCGGCGGCGTCCATGGAACGCCCGTCGGCCAGCAACACCGTCGTACCGGGCAGCAGTTCGTCGGTGGGTCGCAGCGCGTCACGGACCAGCAGCCAGGCCAGCAGCACCAGGATGGCGCCCGCGCCGACCAGCAGCACGCCGTTGAGCAGGGTCAGCCGCAGCCGCAGGGTGGGTCGCAGGTTGAACCGGCGCCGCGAGGTGCCCGTCACGCCGACACCTCGGCGGTACGGTAGCCGGCCCCCACCACGGTCTCGATCAGCGGCGGATCGCCGAGCTTACGACGCAGGGTCATCACGGTGACCCGGACGATGGTGGTGAACGGGTCGGTGTTGGCGTCCCAGACCCGCTCCAGCAGTTCCTCGCTGGACACCACGGCACCGCGTGCCTTGACCAACTCGCAGAGTACGCCGAACTCCTTGTTGGTCAGCTCCACCGGCACCCCGGCGCGGGTGGCCGTACGGCGGGCCGGGTCGACGACCAGGTCGGCCAGTTCCAGCACCGGCGGCGCCGCCGGGGTGGCCCGCCGGCCCAGCGCCTGCACCCGGGCGACCAGTTCGTCGAAGGCGAACGGCTTGGGCAGGTAGTCGTCGGCACCGAGCTGTAGCCCCTCGACCCGGTCGGCGACCGTGCCGCTGGCGGTGAGCATCAGCACCCGGGTCAACGCGCCGGAGGTGGCCAACTCGGCGCAGATCTGGTCACCGTGCATCCCGGGCAGGTCACGGTCGAGCACCACCACGTCGTAGCGGGTGACGAAAGCCATCTCGTGACCGCTGTCGCCGTCGTACGCGACGTCCACCGCCATGCCGCGCTTACGCAGGCCACGCGCGATCGCGTCGGCGAGGTTGCGTTCGTCCTCGACCACCAGTACCCGCATGTCCAGCCCCTTCCCGGCGACGACAACTCGACAACCTAGCGCCGCCGGCCAAGCCGGCCCCGACCACCCGGTCGGTTTCGCCGGAAACCTCCGGCCCGAGCGTCAGCGCCCCAACTGTCGGTCGCGCCACCCCGGCGCTGCCGCCTCCGGCCGACGGCCTGCTCAGTCGGGCAGCTGCCACACTCCGAAGGAGCCGTCCTGCTGGCGGCAGGCGATCAGGTCGTACCGACTCTGGCAGTTTCCGACGACACCGGTGAGCACGTCGAGGCGCCGGGGCTGTGGTTCGGCCGGGTCGAGCCGGGCCAGCACCGCGCCCACCCCCGGCACCAGGCGGATGCCGAACAGCCGAGGCTCGTGGGTGTAGTTGGAGACCATGTCCCAGGAGCCGTACTCGGTCACCACCTGCCCGGTCGCCGCGTCGAGCGCGACCAGTCCTGAACCGTCCGAACGGGTGCGCAGCTGCGCCAGGGCGCGAGCCGTCGTGACCCGCAGCAGGTGGGCGTCCTCGCTGGTGCTCCACCGCACGTCCCCGGTCGTCGAATCGAGGACGTACGTC
Source organism: Micromonospora sp. NPDC051196 (assembly GCF_040682415.1). Classification (NCBI taxonomy): domain Bacteria; kingdom Bacillati; phylum Actinomycetota; class Actinomycetes; order Micromonosporales; family Micromonosporaceae; genus Micromonospora; species Micromonospora sp. NPDC051196. Next base: position 1,109,595 of record NZ_JBFBAY010000001.1, on the reverse strand, counting down.
CCGCCGCTGTTGGCCCGCGCGCAGAGCAGCGCGCCGCAGCGGGTCACGGAGTCGGCCAGTGGCACGGTGGTCTGCCAGCGTTGCACCATCCCCGCCAGGTCGTAGGCGGTGATGGTCCGCGAGTTGCGGATCACCAGCAGCAGGTCACCGGCCACCGACGACTGCTGGTAGCCGGTGGTGTCGACTGCGGGCAGCCGGTGGCGGAGCTGGCCGGTCTCGGCGTCGAGCACCTCGACGTCACCGGCACTGGTGGACAGCACCAGGGCTTCGATCACACCGTCGAGCTGGTGGTGCTCCACGAACGACGGCGGCACCGTTCTGGACCACAGCTCGCGACCGGTGGCCAACTCGACCGACCGCAACGTGGTCGACTCGTCAAGGGCCATCGCCTGCAGCAGCACCCGGCCCGAGGCATCGGGCGTGCCGAACCCGAGGGCGCGCCAGCGCTGCTGCCCGGTGGCCGCGTCCAGCAGCATGGTCTCGCCGACGCGACCCAGGTTCTGCGACGGGACCAGGGCGAACAACACGCCGTCGGTGACGGACTCCACCCGGAAGAACCGGTTTCCGGGCGGCACCGGCACCCGCCACAGCGGTGCGAGACGTTGCGGGGTGACGGTGGCGCGCGGCCGGACGTACGCGGTGAGTTCCTGCGAGCCATCGGTCACTCCAGGTGCCGGGGTGACGGTGAAGATGTGCTCCTCGGTGAGGAACAGGACGGACCCCAGACCGGCCGGCACCGTCCCGTGCACCCGCATCGCCGGGGGTGCGGCAGCGGCAAGCAACACCAGAGCGGCCACCAGCACCAGCGCGAGTGGCCACCGTTGCCGACCGCGGTGGTGCTGTCGGCGGGGTGGCTCCGGATCGGGCGGCTCGGTCAGCTCACCGAGGTCGATCAACGTCACGGTCGTCCTCCCCGCCGCGCAGCTGCCACACTCCGAAGTCACCGTCCTGGCGCCGGCACACGATCAGGTCCGCCCGGTGCCCGCAGTTGCCGGCCGCGCCGGGCAGCACGTCTATGCGCCGTGGCTGCGCGTGCGCCGGATCGAGCCGGGCCAGCACCACCCCCACATCGCGGACGGACCGCGTCCCGAGCAGATGCGGGGCGTCGCCGAATTCGTCGACCAGATCCCAGCGTTCGCCGTCGGCCACCACCCGGCCGGTGTCCGCGGCGACGAACGCCACCGTCAGCGGGCTGCTGCCGTGATCGACTACCAGTGCCCGCGCGTCGCCGGCGCGCAGGACGTCGACGTCCTCGACGACCCGCCACCGGACGGCTCCGGTCGTCGGGTCGAGGATGTGCACGCCACCACCATCGTCGACGCGGGCACAAGCCAGGACGCCGCACCGATGGACCCATGCGACCGGCGGGAGAGTGGTCTGCCAGCGACGCTCCAGACCGTCGACGTGATAGGCGGCCACCCCCGTGGAGTTGGGCACCAGCACCAGGTCACCCACCACCGAGGCGTGCTGGTAGGGGCCTGCGTCGGCGAAGGCGGCCGGCAGGCGCCCCCGCGACACGCCGGTCCGCGGATCCAGCACCTCGACGTCGCCGGCCACCGTGGTGACCACGATCGCATCGATCACCGCTGACCGCTGATGGTACGCCGCGAACCTCGCCACCAACGGCAAGGACCACAGCACGCGGCCGGTGGCCAGCTCGACCGAGGCGAGCACGATCGGCTCCTGACCGTCGTACGTGCGCAGCAGCACCCGGCCGGACCCGTCGAGCGTCGCGATGCCGGGCTGCCGCCAGCGCAGCTGCCCGGTCCGGCTGTCCAGCAGCATCGTCTCGGTCTTGTCGTTGTCGGTGCCGAACAGGGAGAGCACCAGCCCGCCGTCGCCGACGTGTTCGGCCACGCTGACCCGGTTGGACCCGATGGGCAACCGCCACAGTGGAGCGAGCGGCTGCGGTGCGCCGTCGACCCGCGCCGGTCGCCGGTAGGCGAGCACTTCCTGGCTGTCGTCGCCGGCCTCGCGTACCGGCACGACGGCGACGATCTGGTCGCCGGTGAGGAACACCTCGGCGGCCAGCGAGGACGGCAGGATCGCCTGCATCCGGAGGGCCGGCGGCGCCGCGCCGGTCAGGGCCAGCAGCACGACCAGCGTCACCGGCACCAGGAGTGGCCGGAACCGCCCAGCACGACGGCGGTGCGACGGCTGGGCGTCAGTCGGTTCGGCTCGGTCGCCGAGGTCGATAACCGTCACGCTCGCCCTCCCCCGCAACGCATCCGGTACGCACCCTATGGGTACCAAAGGCCCAAGAGCCCGCCTGTACGATGGCCCGTCGTGGCTGTGCCGGTGGTAAATCCCTCGCTGAATCCCGTCTCCCCGACCGTCGAGGCGGAATCAACGACACGGCGACCCCGACGGCGACCGGCCCGCGCCGACGTGTTGGCCATCGGAGCCTACGTGCTGCTCGGTGTCGTCGTCTGCCTCAACTACTGGGTCGACGTCAACAACCGGGTCTCCTCCCACCTGCCCACCGACCACAGTTGGTTCGAGTGGCTGTTCTCGCACGGCGCGTACTCGGTGCGCAATCTGGAGAACCCGCTGTTCAGCACGCAGCAGAACGCCCCGGACGGGGTGAACATGATGGCCAACACCTCGCTGCTCGGGGTGACCCTGCCACTGGCTCCGCTGACCTGGCTGCTCGGCCCACAGGTGGTGTACGCGCTCTACCTGGGCGGTGCGCTGGCCGCCACGGCCGGTACCGCGTACTGGATGCTGTCGCGGCACCTGGTGCGCTCGCGGGCGGCGGCCTTCGTCGGCGGTGGCTTCCTCGGTTTCGCCCCCGGCATCGTGCACCACGCCAACGGGCAGCCCAACTTCGTCTCCAACTTCCTGCTCCCGCTGATCGTGGTGCGGGTGTTCCGGCTCGCCGAGCCGGGCCGGTGGCGGCGCAACGGGCTGGTGCTGGGCCTGCTGGTGGCGTACCAGATCTTCATCAACGAGGAGATGCTGCTGCTCACGGCGCTGGCCTGCCTGGTCGTCGTGATCGCGTACGCGGTCATGCGACCGCGTACGGCGCGGCAACGGGCCGGCACCTTCGCCGCCGGGCTGGGCGTCGGCGGCGGGCTGGCCCTGCTGCTGACCGCGTACCCGATCTGGTTCCAGTTCAACGGCCCGCAGTCCTACCGTGGCTTGCAGGGCGGGGTGTTCCACAGCTGGGGCGAGGACGTCGTCGCCTTCGTCACCTTCCCCCGCGACACCATCGCCGGTAACGAGGCGGTGGAGGCGACCATCGGACTGACCGAGCAGAACACCTGGTTCGGCTGGCCGCTGGTGCTGCTGTCCGTGGTGGCCCTGGCGTTGCTGGTCCGCCGATCCCTGGTGGCCCGCATCCTCGCGGTGCTGGTGGTGTTCTTCTCCGTGGCGTCACTCGGCCCGGAGATCCGGTTCAACGGCGAACTGACCGGGATCGCCGGACCGTGGTCGTACATTCCGGAGGATTTGCCGCTGGTCGAGATGATGATGCCGACCCGGCTGACCCTGGTGACCACCGCCGCGCTCGGCGTACTGCTCGCGCTGGCCTGGGATGCGGTGGCCGGGCGACGCCGCCCACCGGTGCCGGCCCCACGCGCCCCGCAGCCGGCGCAGGGCCCGGAGTCGGCGGGCGGCTCGGAGTCGGCGGGCGTGACCCGGTGGCGGCGACCGCGCTGGCAGCAGGCCGTCGGGTACGCGGCGATCGCGCTGGCCGTACTGCCGCTGATCCCCACCCCACTGCCGGCCAAGCCGGTCGATCCGCCGCCGACCTTCATCACCTCCGGCGCCTGGCGGCCGTACGTGCCGGACGGACGGACCCTGGTGCCGGTACCCATCCCCAGCAACGTGCACGGGCTGTCCACGCTGCGCTGGAGCGCGCTGACCCAGCACCAGTTCCCGATCCCGGCCGGCTACTTCATCGGCCCCAATCTCGACGGCGAGGGCGTTTTCGGCGCCCCGAACCGGCACACCAGCACGTTGATCTACCGCAGCATGGACGCTGGTGAACTGCCCGAACTGACCGACGAGGACCGCCAGCGGGCGATCGAGGACCTGCGCTACTGGCGGGCCTCGGTGGTGGTCCTCGGCGCCCACCCCAAGGAGGGCGTGCTGCGCGACCTGATGACCGCGCTGCTCGGCGAACCGCAGCGAGTCGACGACGTCTGGCTCTGGGACGTCCGCGACCGGGTTTAAGGAAGGGCACCTTGTTAACGCCTCCGGTCGAGGAAGGGCACCCTATTAACCTCAACCGACCAGCGGGCGGACGTCCCAGACGAAGGCGCCGTCGATCGGACGGGGCGGCCCGAGCAGCGCCTCGACGGTGCGCCGCACCGGGTCGCCGTGGTGCAGTTCGCCCTGTACCACCACCGCCGCCCGCCAGTGCCGCAGGTCCGCCACCGCCTGCCGGCGCTCCACATCGGTGATCGTCGGCAACTCGCCGGTGTCGGCCACCCGACGCAACAGCAGCGAGGTGGGCCGGTCGGGAGCGCCCCAGCGGGCCCTCGGGTCGTCTGCGGCCTTCGGCCCGATGAAGAACCCACCCGGGGCGGTGAAGGCCAGCCCGGTCCGGGCCGACCAGAGCATGGCCGGGCTGCGGCCGTGGTTGGTGACCGGCGGCACCGCCACCAGGGTCCGCCCGGCCGGCACGTACGCCCGCCAGGTCCCGTCGGCCACGAACGCCGGCACCGGCCCGACCGGCACGGTCCGGATCGGAGTCGGGGCCATCGGCAACAGTACGGCGGTGATCGCACCGGCCCAGAGCAGCCGCACCGCCGGACGGCCAGCGGGCAGTTGCCGGGCCGCCCGGTCCACGGCCAGCGCCACCAGGATGCCCAGCACCGGTACGCAAACCAGCGAGAACCGGGCCGGCACCACGTGGTCGAGCAACGGCAGTCCGGAAATCAGCCGGTACGGTCCCGCCAGCTCGGTCAACTCTCCGTTCAGGCGTACCGGTGTGCCGAGGGAGAGCAGGGCGAACAGCACCCCGCACCCGGCCAACGCCCGTACCACCGGTCGGCGCCACAGCCATGCGGTGGCGACCACGGCCAGCACCAGCAGTCCCGGCCCGAAGAAGGAGTTCTCCTCGGTCGCGTTGGGCGCCAGCAGGACGCTCGGGCGGCTGTCGCCGAGCACGCTCTGCCGGGCCAGGGCCGGGAAGGACGCCGCGTCGAGCTGGTAGGCGTGCGCGAAGAACGGCATCCCCCGGTAGTGGCCGGGACCGAAGAACTGGAACCACAGCGGGTACGCCAGCAGCGCTGCCGCCACCACCGCGCCGACCCCGATCCGGGCGGCGACGGCCGGAGCGAGTCGGCGGGCCGTCGCCCGGTCGGCGAGCGCGTATCCGGCCGCGAACACGCCCGCCGCCAGCGCCACGAAGAGCAGCACCTCCTCACCGAGGAAGAACTGGTAGGTGACGACCAACCCCAGCAGCAGCCCGTACCGCCACACCCGGCCGGCGGGTTCGGCACGGAACACCAGCGCCAGGATCACCGGCACCAGGAACTGGGCGGCCATGTGCAGGTGTGCACCGGCCTGGGCGACCATGCCGGGAGCGAAACCGCAGATCAACCCACCGATCGTCGCAGCCACCCGGGAGCGGACCAGGCGTCGGCGCAGCAACACGTACCAGGCGGTGGCGGTGCCGGCGAGGCAGCCGACCACCGCCACCACGAAGGCCGCCTGCGAGCCGAACAACAGGGTCACCGGGGTCAGCGGCACGCCCAGCCCGAGCACGGAGGTGTTGGCCATCAGGTTGACCCCGCCGGGAGCGTTGAGCGCGTCGCTCCACAGCGGATTTTCCGCCCCCACCACGGCCCGCGCGGCGCGGGCCAGCATCCACTCGAAGAGGATCTGGTCACCGGCCTGGTGGAACAGTCGGTCCGACCGGCCCCACTGCCGGCTGGTCAGCCACACCGCCAGCGCCAGGTATCCGGCCACCACGGCAGCGTCCGGGGTGCGGTCGGCCAGCGATCGGCGGTGGGTGGTGGCCTTGACGGATCGCTCGGCTGTGCCGACCGGCATCAGGCCGTCCGGTCGGTCAACGCCCGTACGTCCCACACCCAGACGTCCAGTTCCTTACGAGCCGGACCGACGAGTTGCTCGACGGTCTGCCGCAGCGGCTCGGAATGCGGCTGGCTCACCGGCAGCACCAGCACGGCCGCCCGCCAGTACCGCAGTTCGTCGAGGGCGCGGCGCCGCTGGCGGTCGTCCAACTCGGGCGTACGGCCGGTCGTCGCGACCTCCTCCAGCAGCCGGCCGATGCCGCTGGGCCGGCCACCGAAGCGGCCCGGGTCGCCGGTGTTGCCGTTACGGGGGGCGAGGAAGTAGCCACCCGGGATCTTGAAGTCGAGGTTGGTGGCGGCGGCCCAGCGCATACCGTGGGTGTTGCCCATGCTCGGCACCGGGATCGGCACCAGCGTCTGATCCGGCCCGACGTAGGCGCGCCAACGGTCGGCGGTGATGAACTTCGGCACCGGTGGCCGGGAGGTCATCGGCAGCGGCATGGGCGCGATCGGCAGCAGCGCGAGGACCAGCACACCGGCGGTGAGCGTACGCAGGGTGCGTGGGTCCAGCGGCAGTGCCCGGCTGCGTTCGACGGCCAGGGCCAGCAGGATCGCCACCACCACGCTGGTGATCATGCCGAACCGGGTCGGCACCACGGCATCGAGCAGCGGCAGTCGGACCAGCCACTCCCACGGACCGACGATCAACTCCCGGTCCCACCAGGTGATCCGCTCGCCGAGGGAGAGCACGGCATAGAACGCGGCGGTGGCGGCCAGCGCCCGGACCAGCACCTCCCGCCGCAACCATGCCACGATTCCCACCGCGATCAACGCCAGGCTCCACCCGAAGAAGGCGTTCTCCTCGGAGTAGTTCGGCGCCAGGTTGACGTTCGCCCGCTGGTCACCGCCGATCGTCGGCGAACCGGGGGCGAAGTACGCGGCGATGTCGTTGCCGTAGTCGCGCACCGCGTCGCTGAGACCGTGGTACGCCATCGGCCCGGCGAACTGGATGTACAGCGGGTACGCCAACAACGCACCGGCGATCACCGTGCAGGTGGCCACCGCCTTGCCCAGCGGCCGCCAGGCCGCCGACCAGAGCGCGGGACGCTGGACGACCATCGCGATCAGGAAGATCCCGCAGCCCATCGCGGTGAACAGCAGGATCTCCTCGTTGATGAACGCCTGCACGGTGACCAGCAGGGCCAGCAACGCCCCGTCCCGGTACGGCCGGGTCGACCGGGTGATCACCATGACCCGCCAGACGATGAACGGCAGCAGGAACTGGCTGATGATGTTCGGGTGCCAACTGGCGTGCGACAGCATCGCCGGGGAGAACCCGCAGAACCAGCCACCCACCACGGCGGCCAGCCGGTTGCTCACCACGTGCCGGGACAGCACGTGGTACCAGGCCGAGGCGGTGCCCGCGAGCGCGAGCGTGACCAGCACCACGAACGTGACCGCCGGCCCGAACAGCAGGGTCACCGGCACCATCGGGATGCCCAGCGCCAGGATGGCCGTGTTGGCCATCAGGTTGACCCCGTCCGGATAGTTGAACTGCTCCGTGAAGAACGGGAACTCCCCGTGCAGCACCACCCGCACCGAGTGGGCGAGGAAGAACTGCACCTGTGCCGGGTCACTGCTGTAGAGCGAGGCGACCCGACCGGCCGGGTCGGCCCAGATCTGGCTGGTCACCCAGACCGCGACGAGCAGGAATCCACCGAAGACGGCGAGATCCACCCGACGAGGGCTCCATTGGAACCGGCGCTTCGCAGTGGCGTCCGCCTGGTCCGATCCGCCCCCGGTCGAATCGCCGTCCACAGTCGAACCGGGCCTGACAGACTCCTGCTCAATCTCACCCAGAGTAATGGGTTCGGCTGGCAGACCTGCGGTGACGTCAGTTTTCGGCGGGATTGCGGCGCGGGTTTCGGCAGGCGTCACAGTCGGCGGAGTCTACCTGAGTGGGGAAATAGCCCCAAAGTTGACGGGCCGTCCCCTGTGGTCGGTGTGCACTGCGGCGACGCAGCGTGAGGCGGCGAAGAACATCGGCGTGACATCTCGTACTATTGCCCTCCGACACGACGACCGACGCGATCGGGGGCGTAACAGGTGGGTCCAGTCCGCTGGCGCGGCTTGACGGCCACCGGCCTGTCGGCACTGTTGGTAACCGTCACCGCCTGCGGGCCGGTGGCCGAGCGTCGGCCGCAGGACCTGCGGGTCGGCTACGACAGCCTGGACGGTTCGCTGACCGTCTGGCCGCCCCGCGGCTCGCTGGTCGAGGACGCGGCGGCGACAGCCGCGGTGACCCGGGCGGTACGCGATTGGCGCTCCCCCGTTGACGATCGGGTGCACGTGCCGTCGTCCGGCATCCTCTACTCCGGGCAGGTCGGTGCGACACCGCTGGCTCTGGTCGCCGCCTCGGTGCCCGGCCAGGCCGCCTCCTGGCTGCTCCAACTGACCGGCGACGGCGACGGGTACCAGGTCAGCCACGCCACCGAGTACACCGACCCCGGCTACCTCGTCTACTCCGACGTCCTGCCGGTGCAGGCCGCCGACGGGCGGCGTTACTTCACCTCCGAACGGGTCCGCCGGCTGGCCGGGCCGAACGGCCGGATGATGTCCGTCACCGACGGCCTCACCGATCCGGTCGACGTGCCGGAATGCCGGGCAGTGACGGTGACGGCCACCCTGCGGTCCACCACGTCACTACCCCGGGGCCGCGCCACAGACCGGCTGCTCGACCTCGGCACCGGCACCGCGGCACCCCGGTATCCACTGGTCCGCGACGAGAGCGGCTCGGGCCGGCGGGCGCTGGCCGACCTCGACACCTGCCAGTTGGCCGATGAGGACGGCCCGTTCGGCAGCGTCACCCGGCGAGTCGGGGACCGGGACACCCCGGACTCGGTGCCGGCCTCCTGGCCCAAGGCGAAACTGGCCGTCCGTACCCTCGGCGAGGTGACCCTCGATGGGGGCGGACCGGCCGAGTTGGAGCAACTGACCTGGGAGACCGCCGACGGCACGATGAGCGCGGTGGTCTACCGATCGGCCGACGGCGGCCCGGTGGTGCTCTCTCCCGCCGACCGGACCAGCCCGTTGCAGGTCTACGAACTGCCGGTGCCCGGGCAGCCGCTGGTCGTGCTCAGCTGGCGGTCCACCAAGGACACCACCCTGTCGGTGCCGCCCGGCACGGCCCGCCTGGTCGACCGCCCCGGCCTGGTCGTGGCACCGCTGCCCGAGCGTCGCGAGACCTTCAGCCTCGCCGCCGACGACAAGACCCACTACCGCACCGCCGGCCCCGCCCGCCGCTGACCCCTGCCCTGCCCTGCCCTGCCCTGCCCTGCCCTGCCCTGCCCTGCCCTGCCCTGCCCTGCCCTGCCCTGCCCTGCCCTGCCCTGCCCTGCCCTGCCCTGCC